>JBBQRC010000768.1:0-2948 GCA_038215215.1 Pirellulales bacterium | reverse complement strand
AGTACACGCCGGATCGTGGGCGCGCCACGCCCACAGGGGCACGGCTCGCCGACCTCCGCATAGTCCCGGTTGGCGTAGCGAATCAGTGGCATCGCAAAGTTATGCAGTGAGGTCAGTACGACGCGACCGATTTCGCCCGGGGCGCAAGGCTGGCCAGTAGCATTCAAGACTTCAACCATGACTGATTCAGATTGACAGTGATAATGATCGAATTCGGGACACTGCAGCGCGATGTAACCGACCTCCTCGCAACTGTACATATCAGTCACGGAGATCCCCCAAATGTCCCGACAGTCTTCTCGTACCTCGGGTAAGAGTCGTTCACCGTAGGTAATGACGCCACGCAGGTCGGGTAGCTTAAGTTGATGTTTGCGAAAGTAGCCTGCCAGCAGCATCACGTTACTGGGATATGCCAGTAGGTATTCCGGCTGGAGCTCCATAAGCAATTTGGCCTGCTCTTCTAGCGGCATGAGATGGTAGAAGATGGTGGATGGACCGGTTTGAAACATATAGCTGGGGGGCGCGCCCCATGAATCCGCATGCTGCACTTCACGTGGATCATCTGCGGACCTGCCGGAACGAATTGAGACGAAGCGTCCATTAAAACTACGGCGATGCCATAAATGTTCGCGCATCGTGATTGCCAACCAGTACAAGTTGTCGGCGTCTGTGTCGGCTATGGTCATCTGCAGCCCAGTGGAACCAGAAGTCTTCTTTTCGAACGTGCTCCCGTGCTCGTTCGGGAGCTTGACGTTGACCAATTCCTGACCACGGAATTGCAACACGTCGCGGGATAACAGAGGCACCCTAAGCCAATTTTGCATGGTCAGCGGCAAATCCAAATTAATTCCCGCCACTTGGCATTGCTCGCGATAATAAGGGATCGACTCTGCCGCGTGCTTAAGCAAGATCTCCAATTGGCGAAACTGCATAAATTGCAGCGACTCAGCCGACCACCACTGGCTTTGCTCCAATTGCCACTGCAAAGCCATCATCATCCCGCCAGCTTCATCGGGGATGGCTGGCCAAACGAGCTCGTTAATTCGCGATTTGGGAATTTGCATCTTGTGGGTACCGTGGCGACCAGCACAGGCCTGAAAGGACCTAAGGGATGATCTGAGGGATATCGAACGCAGTATTGCAAGACAGCTCGTAACGGGCCCAGGCTGGGTGTAACGGCCCGCTAAAAGTATATTTCGGCTCGTCTTCGGTCTCAACGCAACTTGGTTCACAGCTTTTGATAACGGCTCGAGAACGCGGTTGGGGTGAAGACTTGTGAGCTTCGAAATGAGACGATTGCCTCGCGGGTGGCTGCTCGGACTGCACTGGTCCCTACAGCTCCTACATTCGGAAGCGCTGCGAGTAGTCGTTTTAACCCAGCAAGCCAAGTCACGTTTGTTGTACGGTAACCACACGCTGTGGCTTTATGGCAACGACTAGGGTGAATAATCAACATCGTTAACCCTGGCCGGTTTTGTTGCGGAACGCGTAAGCCGTTGATTTAAAACGACTTAGAGTGAAGCTTCGAGAGCGAACTGCGGATTGGCATCGGATCTGCTTTTAAGTCAGAGCATTGATCCCGCAGCCCAACCTGCGGATGACGCTCGAACCCATCTTCAGATTTACAACAGGAACGACAGTATGCAAAAGAAGAACCGAATCCGCCTTTCGTCAGGTACTGATAAACTCGAATCGCGTGAACTCCTGTCGGGTTCGCAGTGCTGCTGTTCCGCCCCTCAGGTACAAGCGTCCGTAGCGGACAGCTCTTCATCGACTGCGATAACTGATTCGAGTGCTGTGGATTACGGTGTGAGTAGTTCTAATGCAATCGATGACAACGCGGCCAGCACTGTCGACAATTTGTCCGTTGCAACGGGTAGCGAAACAACCGGAATCGAATGCAATGTAACCACCACTCCAGCCCCTGTGCAAAGCAGCACGAGCACCGCTGGGATAACCATCAACAATATAAATCAAATCAACGGCTTCAACACATCTGGCGGAGCGGGTGGGCAATTCTCGGGTAACTTCCAGGGCGAGGTCAATGCGACCAGCCAGCAATCGAACACCGTTGACTCCACCATCGGTAGTACCCGCGAATTCAATGGCAACACCTACAATCTGATCAAGAACAAGGGGAATAAATACACCTACAAGAACACAACTTTGCGAGGGGGCCAACGAACTGTAGATTTAAATCCGACGACCGGTGCGTTTAAGACGCACAGCCCAGTGGCACTAGATCTGAACGGAAGCGGTGCCATCGAAACGACAGGTGCCTCTACCGCCAAGCAGCGCGTGGGTGGTACGGCAGTTGGTAAAACAGTTGCCTTCGATATCAATGGCGACGGCGTCCGCGAGAAGATCGAATGGCTAAGCGGTAGCGGCGACGGTCTGCTAGTCGATGACCGTGACGGTCGTGCAGCGAAAAGTATGAATGGCAATCGATTGTTTGGTGATGCCAATGGGCAATATTCATCGGGTTACGAAAAGCTCGCCAAACTGGATGCGGACGGCAACGGTGTACTCTCCGGAGGCGAGCTGAGTGGCTTGAAAGTTTGGCAGGACAATGGTGACGCCAAAGTACAAGCTGGCGAAATGAAGTCTCTGGCAGACTTGGGCGTAGAACAAATCAGCGTCCAGCGCCAGAACGTTTCGAACGCTCGTGGTGAGACTTTGATGCAATCAGTTGCGCAACGCAACGGTCAAAGCATTTTGACCGAAGACGTGTGGTTTGGACAAGCGTAAGCCGGATAGGGTAAACCATTTGCTCGACGCACTTAAGTTCCGCATCCTCCAATTTGGGTGCGGAAGCACGCCGCAACACTGCTGAATTTGCTACTCAGCAATTAGGCTCCCAAACAAGTGGCGACGCGTGGACTTGATCCCACTAGCCCAGCACAATGCTACCAGCACAATCGGCGCAATCAGAGCCTGAGTAATCTCAA
>JBBQRC010000767.1:0-2948 GCA_038215215.1 Pirellulales bacterium | reverse complement strand
TCGCGCACGAGTTCTTTCAGTCGCGTCATCGCTGTCGTGGAATCGGGGTGCAAGGCCAACAGCTTGGCAACCCGCAATCGCAGCGCTTCGCTGGATGAATCCGAGAGTTTCAGTAGCAATTCGGGCTTGGGTGTGGGTCCGAACAATTGCATCAGTTCGAGCGCGCGAATGCGATATTTGGCTGGATTTTCATTGCTGTAAGCCACCCCCTGGACAGTTTCATTCCAGCTCGCACCCAATTCCTTCTTGAGCATTGCTATGGATTGTCTGGCCCAAGCGGAGTCGAGTTGCGGTTGTTTAATGGCTTTGGAAATTCCTGTGCCCAAATCTTTGATGGCCGTGGGCACATCCCCGCGCCAACGGACGCGATACAGACCACCTTTGGTACCCCGTCCACCAGTGCAAAAGTACAGTGCACCATCGGCAGCAATGGCCAAGTCGGTCACATTCAACGGCTGCCCTTGCAGAAAGACTTCCTGCTGTGCCCCTTCTTCCGTCAACTTAACGGAGAGAATGCGTCCCTCGGACCAATCGGCCAAGAACAGGCAACCGTGGTAGCGTTGCGGAAACATGACGTGATCATAGACAACTGCACCGGTTGGAGAGCCGCGTCCAGTTTCCAGCAGCGTCGGCAAACGATCGAGGTAATAGGTCGGCCACTTGGCCCAACCGCTACGCCAACCGTACTCACCACCTTCGGTGATACGATACAAACTGGTGGGCCTGTACCAGACTGCGCCGATGTCAGACTCCATATCGCTATCGTGGACATAGAGATTTCCGTTGGGATGAAAGGCGAAGTCGTAGGCGTTGCGCAGTCCGCCAGCCACCAATTCCACTTGGCTCCCTTCGACATCCATGCGGATGACGGTTCCACCGGGCGCTTTGATACCGGCAGCATGCCCACCTGGATCTTCGTAGCGAGGTTGAGCCAGATCCCCTTCGTAATAGGTTTTCAGTGGACTGGACTTGGCATACGGTGCATCCAGTTGCACATGATTGCCGAGCAAGCAATAAATCAAACCGTCCGGCCCAAGTAGTAACGAATGCGCCCCATGCTCACCATTGGTTCCGGTGAAACCGATAACCTTTTGGACCATTTCCAAGGAACCATTGCGATCATTGTCGATCAGTCGGTAGACGCCGCTTCCGGTGGGGCCATCACCGGTCACAAACACATCTCCATTGAGCGGGAGGATACCTTGGATATTCTTGACCAGATCGCAATAAACTCGCGTCTTATCGACCACTCCATCCTTGTCGCTGTCGAAGATGAGCAGCAATGGGCCACCTTCTTGCGATGCGATGACATGTCCGAACTCATTAAAGGCCATCGCGATCAGCGAGCCGGTGACTTCGTTGGTAAGAATCTCTTCGACTGAAAAATCGGAATTGATCCGGAATCTGACGTGCTCCGAAACCTCCTTTTGCTCAACTTCTTCTCGCCGATCCCACGGCGGCGTCTCACCCAGCGTGCCGAAGACTTGGACCGGTTTCCAATGGGCATCGTTGTAGGTGGCACTTTGCCAGCCCGGTACAACTTCCAGGGCAGAACGCCACGTTTCATCGGAGGAAAAACTAAGCCAATCGGCATCCTGGGGTTTCACAAACACGCGGGCGACTAGAGCGGCCGGGCCCTGTGCCACGTTGGTCGCCCGTACCGCAATCACATTGCGGCCACGACCGAGCAAGCGGGTGATATCATATTTTTCCATCTGGCGAATCGAAGAGCCTTGACCAACGCGGCGACCGTTCACGTACAGTTCGTACTGGTCGTCGGCCGTGATGGTCACGGTCGCCTCCGCGATGGTGGAAACCTGAATCGTTTTGCGGAAGTAGCAATCTCCCCGGACTGCCTGACCACGCGGATGCTCCGGAGACCAGATCCACTTGGCCTCCTGAGCCTCACCCCTCGGGGCCAAGGCAACCACAAAACTGCTACAGCACAACGCACACAAAACGCACTTCAGCAAGAGGTTCAAGTACTGGCACATGTTAGATAAGCCATACGAAAAAGCGGGACCGATCCATCGATCGCTGGTTTTCAAAACGCGAACCCAATTCCCTTGGTCGCAACCTTCTTACATCCAAATTTCGTGGATGTGAATAGGAATATCCCCAATGGGATAAGGGATTGGGCTCCGCAGTGTCAATGTTGATTTAGGAATTCGTCATGGCGACGCGACGCCGAACAAATCCGTTGTGCTTGGCTTTGCCATCCCGTCATGCTCGCACCGGCAACTGCGAACGACTATCATCTGGCATACTTCCGCACCAATCCACCGACAGGTCACGATCGCATGCAGGCAGAAAACCGAGGACAATACTGGCAATGGTGGGTCAGCACCTTGCTGTTGCTGGCGACAATGATCAATTACATGGATCGCCAAACGCTGGCGAACCTGGCACCAGAGATCAAGAACCAGTTTGAGCTGTCGCAAGAACAATACGGCAACATTGAATATCTCTTTGGCACGGCCTTCGCCTTCGGTTCTCTGTTTTTCGGTTTCGCCGCCGACCGAGTCTCCGTACGGATGCTGTACCCGTGCGTGCTGCTGGCTTGGTCTGCAGTTGGCTTTGCCACCGGGTTAAGTCGCAGCTATGAATCGCTGCTGGTCTGTCGCGGCCTGCTCGGTTTTTTTGAAGCCGGACATTGGCCCTGCGCGCTGATCGTGACGCAGTCGATATTGACTCGGGGCGAACGCGGCATGGGCAACAGCGTGTTGCAAAGCGGGGCGTCGCTGGGTGCCATCCTGACCCCCATGATCATTGTCTGGCTCACCGGCAACAGTACCGCACCCGACGCCTGGCGCCCTCCATTTCTGATTATTGGCGGCGTGGGGGTGATGTGGGCCATTCTCTGGCTGCTGGCCGTTCGCCCACAAGATCTCCCCGCGCGGCATACCACGCCCAGCAAGGTGACGGAGGATTCCGCGACATCTGCAAAA
>JBBQRC010000766.1:0-2950 GCA_038215215.1 Pirellulales bacterium | reverse complement strand
ACGAAGAATCTGTCGAAGTCGCTCCATTTCCATCGTCGAATGTTTCTGGGAAATCGTTCCTCAAGGGCCGCTGGTGAGAGGTCAAGGAAAATAGCATTCCGTCGCATTGCCGAGAAAAAAATCACGCTCAATGCAAAGCAGGGGGCTGCGGCAACAATGAAAAAGTATTTCGCGAAGGCAATACATGCCACCACAATTCCAATAGCGATTGCCAAAAAAGCAATCGCCGCTGCAAGGAATGGAGCCTTATTTGGAATGAGACGAATTGGTTCCATGTCGTTTACCTTGTCCGTCGTTGCCCTGCGGTTCGTACTTTGGCATCAGGGGCTTCAATTTTCAATAACCACAGGACCACCATGATCATTTTCGATTTCATCCCCGCCGAGAAGAAAAGTGTACTCGATGTTCAGATGCTCATTGCACAAATCGTCAACCCAACCGGTGATTTCCTTGACGCCTTGCTGCTTGGCCATCGTCCAAGAGTTTGGGATCACCGCAGCGTTTGCCGTCGATGTCGAACTGATCAACTCAAAGTCCAAGCACCTCATGAACGGCGACAGCCAGGCGCTCGATGCCGTGGCGAATGCCCTCAGGGGGCTGAACACCAAAACTCAATCGCATCGTATTTCGCTCACTGGGTTGGCCTTCGGACGGGTAACAGTAGTGGCCCGGAACATACAGCACACCTTGGCCGGTTGCGTGTTTCCACAGCTCGCCTTGCTCCGATGTATCGATATGTCCTGGCAAGCGGAGCCAGAAGTACATGCCGCCCTGCGGTTGATCCCAACTTGCACCAGGGATTTTGGCAAAATGCAACTTAAGTGACTCAAGCATGGCATCTCGTTTGGCGCGGTAGCCAGCTAGGATCGTTGGCAAATGGCTTTCCATTTCGCCACTGGTTAGCGCCGCATGCACCACAGCTTGACTAAAATGTGGTGATCCAAAATCGATATTCGATTTTACATCCAGTAGTGGTTCGATCAGATGCTCTGGGAAAACTCCCCAACCAACACGAATCCCTGGTGAGAAGACCTTGGAGAAGGTCCCAAGATCGACCACGAACTCGGATGCGGAGGGACTGAGTGACAGTAGCGGAGGCAAGGCTTGGCCATCGTAGCGCAAGTGCTGGTAAGCGTTATCGGAGATTACCAGCAGCGGTCCATGCCGGCGCCGCCAGGACTCGACGATCTCGATCAATTCGTGGCGGCGACTTAGCGAGAGGGTGCTACCACCGGGATTGTCAAAATCGGTGACGCAATAAATGGCCTTCAGTCGAGGCGCATCGCCAGATTTCTCGAGCCGCTCAAGCTGTTCGCGGAGTGCGGTCATGCACATGCCGTCGCGGTCTGCGTGCACTCCAATTGTGCGCGCGCCCAGGCTGCGAAGAATCCCTAAGTAGACAAAGTACGTAGGGGCGGCGGAGATGACGATATCGCTGGGGTCGAGAATCGCTTCGGAAAGTAAATGTAACAACTGATTGCTGCCGGCCGCTAAGAGCATGCGTTCCGAGGAGGCCTGATGGTTGGGCCACGGGTCATAATTCCAGTTTTGAATCGCCTCAATCAGTTCAGGTAGTCCCGCGGTCGAGCCGTACTGCAGCGACTTCCGCAAGCGCGGTTCGTCCTGGCAAATCGCGTGCAGCGTTCTGTTCACTGCTTCACAAGGTAACGTGGCGTTATCGACGAATCCGGCCGCCAGGGAAATGAGCTGGGGGAAACGTAGTGCCTGCGCCATGAGTTTGCCGATGGGCTGTCCAGTAGCTTGCATTGCCCGGCGGCTCAAGATGGAATTGGGCGGTGGCATGACGTGAATATTCTTGTTCAATGGAAAGCCTCTTTTTGCTAAGAATCGCTGTTGGCTGGACGCTGCCCGACTACCGCCGCTGATCCGGCTGGGACACAATGGGTGAAGCTTCGGTTCGTAGTTTGCATGAAAAAGTCATCGCGTTTTTCACGAGGGTGATCGTGGCCAGTTCCTCATCCAACACTTGGCTGAAGCTAGCTTGGCAGTCGGCCAGCGCGATGATCTGTCCGTCGGAATGTGTGTGGTGCGAACGTCCCACCAGCCAAGGTATTTACTTCTGCGCGGCTTGCCTGCCGCTGTTCTTGAGCGACTATTATCGCTGTCAACGCTGTGCATCACCACTCCCCACCGTAGTCCCCAATGAGACTTGCTCGCGCTGCGATGCGGCCAAGTGGCATTTTACCGCAGTGGTAACCCTAGGGCCGTATCGCGGTCGCCTACGGGAAGCGGTCATTCAGATGAAGAAGAAACGGCATGAACTGCTGCGGCGCGCGGTAGGTGGACTGATGGCGGTGGAATTGTGCAAGCAGTTTGAAAGCACTTTGCCGCTGCTGCTACCTGTCCCCAATCACTGGACGCGCAACTTCGTCCGTTCGATTTGTCAGGCGTCCTCCTTGGCGCAAGCCATCGCGGCTGAAACGGGCTGGCCGGTGGTGACCCGCGTCGTCCGCCGCCGTCGTAAAACAGCCAAACAAGGGATGCTGAGCTGGACGGAGCGAACAAAAAATGTGCGTGGAGCCTTCTGCATCAAGGCCTCCGCAAAACTGCGCGGGCGACACATCATCGTTGTCGATGACGTCCTGACGAGCGGAGCCACTGCCGACGAAATAGCGAAACTCTTGCTGGCCAATGGGGCCGCGCGTGTGAGCGTGGCGGTTGCCGCCCGGGGTACCGGCGCCCGCGAAAGCGTGATCAAGTCCGTAGAGTTAGAGTGAACGGGGCAGTCACCCTTTACCCTTACCCCAATTTTCAAGCTGGAAGCAGGACTTAGGTGGCGAGACCGCTAGCGGCAAGCGGCCTGTTTCGCATATGCTCCTTACACATTCGTCCCGGAAAGGCGCCCCGTATGCACTCTGAAATAGACATGACAGCTAACCCGAAGCCGAAGCTGTCGCCATTGCGAAGAGCCATTTGGCGTGGCTCCAGC
>JBBQRC010000765.1:0-2955 GCA_038215215.1 Pirellulales bacterium | reverse complement strand
CCAAACCCGTCGATCCCTACTGTGCTGAGCCGGGTTTGACCCGCCAGAATTCCTTCCAGTCCACCGCGCTGTTTGTCGCTCATGACTTACTCCTTTGCTCATCAATGCGACTTTCAGCCGCCTGATAATTCAAAACTGCATATAATTCTTCTCGCGATTGCAATGTATCGAGAATCGACTCTTGCGAACCTTGCTCGCGAATCGTTTCGTAAGCTCTTTGCGCCGCCGCATTCATGGCGCGGAATGCCGTGAGTGGATAAAGTGCCATACTAACTCCTGCCTCCCTTAGTTCGGTAAGGCTGAAGGCAGGGGTGCGGCCAAATTCGGTCATGTTCGCGAGTACCGGTACCTCAACCGCGCGGCAAACCTGGCGAAAGTCGTCAAGCGATTCTACTGCTTCGGCAAAAATCATCTCAGCTCCTGCTGCGACGTAGGCTTTGGACCGTGTAATCGCGGCCGCCAAGCCTTCTACATTCACGGCATCGGTCCGGGCCATGATGATGAATTCTGCATTGCGTCGACTGGCGACAGCGGCCCGTAAACGAGCTTGCATCTCTTCGAGCTCAACCAACAGTTTGCCCGGTCGATGCCCACATCGTTTGGCCGCTACTTGATCTTCCATATGGATGCCTGCCACCCCAACGCGTTCCAGTTCGCGGATGGCCCGCTGAATTGTTAGCTCCGTACCCCAGCCGGTATCGATGTCCACCAACAGCGGCAGTGGACAGGCTGCGGTCAGGCGGGCTGCATCGGTGAGGACATCGTTGAGACTTGTGACGCCGAGGTCCGGCAATCCGTGTGAAGCGTTGGCTACGCCAGCCCCCGACAAATACAGCGCCTGAAAGCCCGCGCGCTCGGCTTGCATGGCCGAATACGCATTGATAGCACCCGCAATCTGCAAAGGTCGCTCGCTTTTTATGGCCTCGCGAAATCGACGTCCCGGACTCAGTTCTTGCATAGTTACTTTCGATCCGCTGAGCGGATTTCAAAACTCTAGCTCGCTGTATCAGCTTCGCCGCTCGGCTCAGCCGCGCAGCACTTGCACCCACCCAAGTCGAATGGCACGGGGTTAAGCAGATCTCGCTCCCTCTCCCCTGGTATTTCCGGGGGAGAGGGGTGGTCTTGGTTTAAGCAGATCTTGCTCCCTCTCCCCTGGTATTTCCGGGGGAGTGGGGTGGGGTGAGGGGGCCGAATCCCAAGGAAAGTCGACCCCTCACCCTAACCCTCTCCCCTGAGTACAGAGATCGTGCAGCTTTTAAGTTCCATGATGCCAACGAATTATCGAAAATAACCAGTGAATAGCGAACGCGACGAGTGCTAGCAAAGCGAATTGGCATCTCATTCACCGTCGAATGGTGAATTGGTTCACTGGTAGCAAGATCGCGTTCATCATAAACCTTTGGAATTAAACAACTTAAAAGCTGCACGATCTCTACAAGGGAGAGGGGACTCGCAAATTGCTTAACCCCGTGCCATTCCCACCCGAGTCTAACATTTTCTCAGACTGTTCGCAGTTGCGAGCCGAACGCAGAAAAGGATATCCATTGTTCAGACTTGACCATGAGCCGCCAAACGTGCGATCCAGTTTCCCCATAAACCGTGGGCTAATCGCCAATGGCACTCATATTGAGCCGCTGACGCGATAGCGTGCGGGCTGACAGGCCAGTAATCACCTGCGATCCGGCCCTTATGCTAGCGCATTGAGGCTCAAAATTTACTAAGTGAGTGCCCTATGGCTAATGGCCAGCGGCTGGTTTGCGCAGCCTGACGGAATATCCCAGGCGACGCCAATTGCCGCACCTGTGTTGCTGTCAATTCTCCAATGGAAGCCAAGCGAAGTGCTCTTAATTGGACAGCGCCACTTTGAGCCATTGGATTTATCGCAACCTCTTTGGAGTACAGCCTTTAGGCGCTCGTGCATGTCGAACGTCGCAAAATCTGCTAAAGCCTACACTCCAGCGCAAAGTGGCGCTGTCCAGTTAAGCAGTTTTTTGGGTTGGCAGCGCATGGCCGCTGCATGACGACCATTCGATTAAAGAACTCACTGCAAGTCGACCGAAGACGATGATTGGCAAGTCCGTCCTATCACCGACCGAGGAGTCGACTTATGTGGTGGCTAAACAGCGAGCCTCTCGACAACTCAGCGATCGAAAAAAACCAAGCCGCTGAAAGCTCCGCGCGGTTGGATGCGTGGGATAGCATTCTGAAAAAGGTGGAGTTAGAGCTAGCAACTATCCCTCCTGCAGATGTAGTTCAGCCCCCAACCAAGGTCGTGGCAAACAACGCTACCGAGCTTGAGACGCTGCAAGGAAGAATCGCCACGCTGGAGTTGCAAGCCTGCGAACGTGAAAACAGCCACGCCGCGCAATTGGCCAAGTTTCAGAGCTCAACTGCAGAGTTCAAGAAACAATTGGCAGTGGCTGTAAATCAAGTGGCTGCGGGCGATTCGCAGCGGCAGCAATTGGACGACCGGTTGTCTCACGCCCAGGAGATGATTAGTGCTGAAAAACGCGATTTCGCCGCTTCCTCGCAAAAATTCCACTCGGAAATAGGGCTTCTTAAGTCGAGCGTGGTGGCCAAAGAACAACAGCTCCAGCGTAACGAAAATCTGCATCGCCAACAGGTTACCGAGCTTCGAAGTGCCCAAGATAAGATTGAGCAGCACAACGTCCAACTGCGAGCACAGCAGGCCGCCACGACCGCCGAAATGCAGGCAATGACCGCCGCCCACCAGCCGCGGGATTCCCAGCGTAAGACGACCATCTCGCAGCTCGAGTCACGTTTGGCCGAGCAAGCCAACCGAATTGCGGAGTTTGAAGAACTGGGCCGCGTGGCAGAATGCAAAATCGCAGAACTAGGTCGCGGCCAACACGAGACTGAGCAGCGAAATGCGTTGTTGCTTGCAGAGCTCGCACAGGTGATAGAACAGCAGGCTGCCGCGACCGTGGAGCTGCA
>JBBQRC010000764.1:0-2958 GCA_038215215.1 Pirellulales bacterium | reverse complement strand
GTCCTATGCAAGCTACCGGGTGTTGGCGATCCTCAACGAGGTTCTCGAATACGATCCAGATCTGATCGTTGTCTACACCGGTCACAACGAATTCCTAGAACGGCGCAGCTACCAGAATTGGCGCACACGGACACCGCGTCGGGACTTTGTCGCCTGGCTCACGCAGCTGCGGACAGTGCAATTCGTTCGGACCTTCGTCTTCCCGGCGGCTGCTCGTCCTCAGGTCTTGTCGATGGATACACGCACGAAACTGGCGGACGAAGTTGATGCGTTGCTCGATTACTCTGGCGGTCTGGCAGAATATTATCGCGATGATCCCTGGCGCGAACCTGTGGTTGAGCACTTTCGCTGGAATTTGGAGCAGATGATCGTCCAGTGCCAAGCCCGCCGGATACCCTTGGTGCTGGTGCGACCGGTCAGCAATTTGCTCGACTGCCCCCCTTTCAAATATGAAATTGATACTTCACTGTCTGTCGCCGCGCAAAACGAATTTAGTGATGCCTGGGAAACCGCCAAGACGGCTGATGACCCTCTTGTCGCGAGCCAGTTTGTCGATCGCGCGTTGGCGATTGATCCAAACCATGCGGGGGCGTTATTTCTAAAAGGCCGCCTGATGGCCGAGCAAGCCGAATGGCAGACTGCCAAAAACCTGCTCATTCACGCACGTGATGAAGACGTCTGTCCCTTGCGGGCCATTTCTCCCATCGCGGATAGCGTCGCCGAGTTGGCCAAGCGTTATAACATCCCCTGGGTTGACGCCGATCGCCTGTTTTCCGAGCGGAGTGAACATGACATGGTCGGCGCGAGCTGGCTAGTAGATCACGTTCATCCCACGATCGAAGGCCATCAATTGCTGGGAGAGGTGCTGGCAGAAGAGCTGGTACGAGCCCGTTTCATCAACCCCAGCCGCAGTGACTGGCGGTTGCAGCGCGCAGAGCTCTACCGGCAGCATTTGAGCACTTTGGGGGAGGAGTATTTCCAACGCGGCAAACAGCGGCTACAAGGCTTGCTCCTGTGGACGCAAGGTCGTGCCAAGAAAGTGAAACAGAACTGATCACCTCGAACCGATTGAAACCCGAACTTGGGACAGTCTACCTAGCACAAAGTACCGCATTTTCGTATCACATACGACTCTCGCCGTAAATCAAACTTTTGTCGAAGAAGTCGAAGAAATTGATGTCAAGTAAAGTCGCTGACCCATTGGAATTGGATGTAGACGTCAAGGCTGTGGCCGTCGAGCTCGCTTTAGCGGAGCGACAAGTTCGCGCGGCGATCGAGCTGCTCGACGCCGGCAATACGATTCCTTTCATCGCCCGCTATCGCAAAGAAGCGACCGGCGGTCTGGATGAAATAGCGCTCCGCGCTATCGAAGACGCTGTCGAGAAAGCCCGTGATTTGGCGGCGCGTAAAGTCACGGTGCTGCGAACCATTGAGGAGCAAGGCCAGTTGACCGACGCGCTCCGACGGCAAATCGCGGACTGCCACGAAATGGCCATGTTGGAAGCCATTTATTTGCCTTACAAGCCCAAACGACGCACTCGGGCTACGATTGCTCGCGAGCGAGGACTGCAACCTCTAGCCGATTTACTGCTCAAGCAAGCCCCACTGGGACGAGCCAAGCAGGAAGTCCTCAGTCAGTTCGTTAATACCGAATTGGAAGTCCCGGACAGTGAGGCTGCGCTGCAGGGGGCGTTGGACATTGTTGCCGAACAGTGGTCTGAAAATGCCGAGACCCGCACCTGGCTAGCCAGAAGAGCGCGAGCCCAAGGACGGGTGACATCCCAAGTCAAACGTGGCAAAAAGGAAGATGCCAGCAAGTTTGAAATGTATCTCGACTATCAGGAACCGGCGGCCAAGATCCCATCGCACCGCCTGCTAGCCATGCTCCGCGGCCAGTCCGAGGGGCTGCTGAAAGTCGGCATTCATGTCGAGGACGATCAGACAATCGCCGAACTCCAACAGCAATTGGTTCCACAGCGGAATTTCGAATTTCATCGCGAACTGTTGCGCACTGTTGAAGATTGTTTCGACCGCCTGTTGATGCCCGCTACCGAATCGGCGGTGCTTCAAGAACTGAAAGAAAGTGCAGACGAAGAGGCCATTGCTGTCTTCGGAACAAACCTGCGGGAACTTTTGATGTCCCCTCCGGCCGGTCCCAAAGTCACGCTGGGGATCGATCCTGGATTTCGCACGGGCTGCAAAATTGCTGTAGTCGATAGCACTGGAAAATTCTTGACCAATACGACGGTCTATCCCACCCCGCCACACAATGATGTCGACGGTGCCACCAAGACGCTGCTGGCGCTCATCAGCAAATTCAAAGTGGAACTGATTGCAATCGGCAACGGAACTGCGTCCCGCGAGACAGATGGGTTTGTGGCTGACTTGATCAAGCAACATAAACTCGAAGTCACCAAAGTGATGGTAAGTGAATCGGGCGCGTCGATTTATTCAGCCAGTGAGTTGGCAGCCCACGAATATCCAGACTTGGATGCCACCGTCCGCGGCGCGATTAGCATCGCCCATCGCCTACAAGATCCGTTAGCTGAGTTGGTCAAGACAGATCCCAAGTCGATAGGGGTTGGCCAATATCAACATGACGTGAATCAAAAACTACTGCGTAAGCGACTGGACCGCGAAGTCGAATCGTGCGTCAATAGTGTGGGGGTGGATGTCAACATGGCCAGCCCTTCGCTACTGTCTTTCGTCGCGGGCATCGGTCCGAAACTGGCCGAAAACATTGTCAGCTATCGTAACGAACACGGGCGTTTCGAGACACGGACTCAATTATTGAAAGTCGCAAAGCTTGGTAGTAAGGCCTTTGAGCAGGCGGCTGGCTTCTTGCGTATTCGGGATGGCAAGCAGCCGCTGGACAATTCCGCGGTTCACCCGGAGAGTTACCAGGTGGTGGAACGCATGGCGACTCGGCTCAAGACCGATACCAAGTCGCTTGTCGGC
>JBBQRC010000763.1:0-2968 GCA_038215215.1 Pirellulales bacterium | reverse complement strand
TACATACCGCGGTACTGACGCTCGACATCAAGCAGGCTGGTTTGCAGCTCAAAGAAGATCCGATCATCACCACAGATCTCAGCCAGCAATTGCCAATCTTCTCCACGCAGGAGCTGATCGTCGGCAGCAGGCGACGGAAATTCGAGCCCGGTGACCGCTTGGTAAATCTTTGGCAGACTGTCATCAAATTCGTGCTTCTCATAGAGCCAGAGATTGCGGATCTCGAGTAGCTCAGCCATCGTAATCAACTCAATCTCGGCAACTTCGGGTGGCCCGAGTGAACGGACAATATTCTGCGTCTCAAGCAACCGCCGCAGCCAATACTCGCGAGACTCCTTGGTGTATGGGCCGGGAATGATGTCCAAGTTCGATTTGTCTTTGCCATACAACTGCACTTTGCCGCTCATCCGGCGGTAGTCGCGACGACTACGATCAAGCTCCATATTCCCTAGGTCGTTGCGAAGCTCCAGAAGCGGAGTCATCCAAATCTTTTCGTCGTCGTTCTTGATCATCGCTTCCATTGAACGATCCTTGTCGACAACTGTACAAGTCCAGCACCCGAACCGACTGTTGCCGCAACTGGGCGTCGAAGTGTCGACCACCAGAGGGCACTCGCCATCGGCCGATGCGCCTTGATACATCCCCAGCAACGATTTGTTCGAGTAACCCCAGGGGTTCTTCACCTGCATCAAGAACAACCAAACATCGTCGTTTGTCCAATCTTCGATCGGTGTGTACACCTTCGAGTTGGGCAGATTTGTGTTGAGCGTTAGCCGGTCATTCATGAACGCGCGCCGCGAGGCTGCTTCCGTTTTGGCCATACGCAGATTGCGTCGGCTACTTTCTGCCTTGCGAGTACCAAGCACCAGCAAGGCTTCCCCATTATCCCGAATCACTCTTCGAATGAACTCGTTGGACGGGCTAATTTTCATTCGGCTCGTACACCAACGGAATAGCTTTCGGGGGGCGGGATACCCCTTTCCGATGAGATTCACCCAAAACGTATCCTTGACCGCGGGCGTTAGTTTATGCGGAACGACTGGCATCCCCTGAGTTTCAGCCGCCTCGCGCATCTTGGCATGCGACGCATCGACCCAAGCTGCAACCAGTGGCTGCTCGACGAGCGTATCCGTTGAAATCACATGGATTGGTTTTGTGCGTTGTTCAGGCGGCAACTCTTTGACTGCGAGCCAGATTAGCTGCAGGATCGCCGTCGAATCCTTGCCCCCGCTGTAGCCGATCACCCAAGGTATCTGGTCCCACAGGTAGATCTCGCGAATCTCTTCGCAGATCGCTTTGACAGTTTTCCCCAAGCCCACTTCAGCAAACGCTGAGACTTCCGTTCTCAAGGTGGAGTTTTGTGGATTTGCTGACATCGGCTCAATCTTCATACAAACGGGAAGTGGTACTGAAAACTTCCCGCGTAAGCTTATAGACTTCCCAAACGTCCGTCAATCGTGCAAAATAGGGGAATGAAAAAGACAGCGACGAAATCGTTCCAAAGCCAACGCAGCTTTACTTACACTCTGTACGCGATCCGAGCGATTCAGGCGGGCCAAGAGTATTTCACGACAGTGATTCCATTTGGAGTGTTGGCGAAGTTGCTGAATTCAAAGGGACTGGGGACTTCGACAGCGCCAATTGATCGGGACCGACCGAAAGCCATTGCCCAATACATTCGGCGCAACCAGAAAAAATATGTTCTTCCTGCGCTTACATTAACGGTGAGTGGGAGCTTCCGCTTCACGCCGACTAGTGATCTGTCATTAGCAATCAACGGTGGTTCATTATCACTTCCAGTTGACGCTGTTTTCCAAATAGTCGATGGCCGTTTCCGGACCAGCGGTATCGCAGACCTAATCGCCACGAATCCTGAGCTAGCTGACGAGACTATTTCGGTCACCCTATTTCCCGAGTCAAAATCAGCCGAGCGTCGGTTCGGTGACATCAAGCTGAACCAACGTAAGTCCAGCCGATCGGAGCGTATCGTCAGCGACCTGTCCGACGAAATCGCAATCATTACGCGCGATACGATCGCCAACGTTGCCGCGTTCACAGATTCGATTGAAATGGTAAAGACGACAATCTCGAACCGATCTCACAACCTCTTTACGTTCAGCGCACTTTACCAAGCCAACGCGATACTGCTTGCAGACCATGGAAACGAATCAGTAATCAAACGAACAAGGCAAGCGATCACTTTTTGGCTGGCAGTGCAGGACGCGATTCCCGACTGGACCTCCGATAAGCCTCGTGTCGATCTCCGCAAGCAAAGCGTACACGCTCACGGCGTCACGCTCTGCGCCATTGCCATGGCCGGGAAATCGCTAATCGTTCGATTCCCGAAAACTTGGGAAGTTAAACTTGGTAAACTTCGCAACATCGATTGGTCACGTGCGAATTCCCAGCAATGGGAAGGCAAGGCGATGCTCGGAGGCCGCATGACTAAATCGGCAGTGTCGATTGGTCTCACCGCTAAACTTATTTTAAGCACATTGGCCTGAATGGAATGCTGAATCATGAATACTCCCAAAAGACGTTCGTCAACGTCAAACTCGCACTTCAGCGACAAGGTTTATTCGTCTGAAGAGATCATAGAACGCTATGGCCACGTGATCGAGAGGGTGCTTCAGGAACACATACATAGCGCTCATCGCAAGCATATCGACTTCATTGACGCGATTTGCGAAAGCGCTGGCTTGTATTACGACTGGAAAAATTCGCCGGAAGGGTTTGTCAACTGGCTCGATCGAATGGTCGGCGAAGGCAAGGTAACCGGCAAGATGTTTGACGTGTTGCTCAAGCACTGGGTTCGATCGGAGGAAGCTGACTGCGAGTGGCAGTCTGTTTACTACGATATTAAGCATATTAAAGCAAAGTAGGAGCATGCCGAGCTTACAACATACGAGCATAGGCGGGCAGCCTATGCCCACGGATCGGAAATTCGCCAGAGCCATGCACGCGGTAA
>JBBQRC010000762.1:0-2970 GCA_038215215.1 Pirellulales bacterium | reverse complement strand
TTGGGGTTCTCCGTGGGACTAGCTTGTTCAATTCGCGAACTGAAAAAAGAGTATGTGCTCAAGAGCGAAACCGTTCGAGCACTACGTGGTGTCAGCTTCGATGTTCCGGAGGGCGATTACGTCGCCATCATGGGTCCCTCGGGTTCTGGTAAAAGCACGCTCTTAAATATGCTTGGCTGTCTCGACCAACCGACCTCGGGAGGTCTCTACTTGGGCGAAGACAACGTGGCCAAGATGACCGACGACCAGCTGGCGGAAATCCGCTCTCGACGCATTGGGTTTGTTTTCCAAGCTTACAATTTGATCCAACAATTGACGGTTGTCGAAAACATCCAAGTTCCCCTGTACTACCAGGGTAGACTGGGAGCGAAGGAGCGTCAGCGTTGCATCGAATTGGCCACAATGGTCGGTCTGGGTGATCGACTTTCGCATCGTCCCACTCAACTTTCGGGTGGCCAGCAGCAGCGGGTGGCCATTGCGCGCAGCTTGGTCAACGATCCGTTCTTTATCTTGGCTGATGAGCCAACTGGTAATTTGGATTCCCGTACCGCGGCTGAGATTTTGAGTATGTTCGATAAGTTGAACGAAGAGGGACGTACGATCATTCTGGTGACACACGAAGATGATGTGGCGGATCGAGCCAAACGGGTGGTGCGGTTGCGCGACGGCAAGCTTCAATCTGATGTGCGTAATTCGCCGGAGAAGCGTGAAGCAGCGGCAATTAAGTCGTTGGCCATCGCCAGGGAAGTTGCGGCCGCAGACAAGGCCGAAGCCGAACGCATGAGAGCGATGCAAGCTGACGATAAGGTTGAGGTCTAATTAAATGCTCTGGTTAAGAACTGTCAGTCTCGGAATCAAGAGTTTGTGGTTGCATCCGTTGCGGTCGCTGCTGACCGTACTGGGTATCTTCATTGGCGTCGCCAGCGTTATCTGGTTGCTGGCCATCAGCGAAGGGATCAGCCTCGAAGCTCAGCGAAAAATCGTTAGCTTGGGGGCGGATACGATCATGATCCGTTCGATCAAGCCAGCTAGCGAAAAGCTGAGTTCCCAAGGAGTGACGCCCTATGGCTTGACGCGCGAAGAATTCGAAATGCTGCAACTCACGATCCCCACCATCAAGAGTGCCATCCCTATTCGCGAAATTCGCCGTCAATTTCAATATGGAGATCGCAATGTGGACGGGCGTTTGGTGGGTTGCACGCCAGAGTATGCGGATGTCACGCGATTAGTCATCGATCGTGGCCATTTCATCACCGATGCCGATGGTTTTAACACGGCGACCGTCTGCGTGTTGGCGGCGAATGTGGCAGATCGCTTATTTCCCTACGAAGATCCGTTGGGTAAACGCGTCTACATTCCTGAACATACGGATTTCTATACCGTTGTAGGTGTCCTCCAGCCCAAGACAGCGTCGGCCGCCATCGGTGGTTCTATGTCAGCACAGGATTTTTCGAACGACATTTACATCCCGATTGCCACGCTGCAGCGTCGTATCGGCGATACGATTACGCGACGTTCCGGTGGATCATTCGAGGGAGAAACGCTTGAATTGAATCAAATCACAGTGCGCGTCACCAGCATTAAAGATGTGAAGCAGACCGCGGCACTCATCACCGATGCATTACGATCACACGATAACATGGAGGATGTGGCGGTTTCGGTTCCGCTCGAATTGCTGGAGCAAGCAGCTCGCACGCGCATCATGTTCATGGTGCTAGGTGGATTAGTGGCCGCAATTTCGCTCATGGTAGGCGGGATTGGCATTATGAACATCATGCTGGCAACGGTGACCGAGAGGACTCGGGAGATTGGCATTCGGCGGGCGTTAGGTGCCAAGCAAGCGGATATCATCCGTCAGTTTTTGGTGGAGACGACGGTGCTAAGCGTTGTGGGCGGATTGACGGGAATTTTGGCAGGAGTCTTATTTCTGCCGACCGTAGTCGTAGCCCGCGATCTGCTGTCGCGCTTTCGACCCGAGATGATGAAGGCACTCCCCGAAGACATTCGCAACTTGACTCCGACGATTGTGCCCGAGTCGATTCCCATTGCGTTTGGCATTTCTTTGGCAGTAGGAGTCATCTTTGGGCTTTACCCCGCTATTCGTGCTGCTCGCATGAATCCCATTGACGCTCTCCGCCACGAGTAGCCGCCGGTACATCGCCCAACGGCATGCACTTTACAAATTCTGTCGACTTTTCTCAATTCAAAACACTTCAATGCTCTTGATGCCCGATTTCCCTTGCGACTGCGCGGCGGAGAGGCAACGCCAGGTAGCCGCGATCAACTGCTCGGCTGCGAAACCAACATTAGGTGAACTAACCGAACCGATACCTGCATAGTACCGCGTCGGAGAGTTCCTCGCGTCAAATACTAGTACTCCTCTAGTAAATGGACAGGCAATGCAGCACATTGACCTTAGTAAATGGACATAGTAAATGGGACATAGTAAATGGGACATAGTAAATGGACGGGACATAGTAAATGGACGGGACATAGTAAATGGACAGGCAATGCAGCACATCATCGGCGGGTTGCCGACAGTAGCCTTTGAAATGTTCGGCAAGAGAGGCAGTTGACCTCGCCCGATTTGGATAGATTGCAGGAAATCGCGCTGTCTGTCAGAGAGTTGGTGGGTCGAATTTTGATAGACCCGCAGACAAGGGCTTCTCGTGCGCAGCACGATGAGTGTCGTTGTCAACTTGCAGACAACGCAGATTTTGAAAATGCTTTGGCGTTGCGCCCTCGTCAGCTTTATGCAGGGCAGCCATCTAAATTGGCGAGATGATGAACGCCAAGCTGCGCCGCAACCTCGCGCAGTCGCTCACGACTGGACGAAAGAAATCGACCAAGACCTCGACCGCCACTAAGCTTCTGCAATCGAGCTTGCCAAAGGGCCGAGGAACTGCCAAGCCGCTCGAATATATCCGCCAACTCGGCCGATATCGATGCTTTGCCTTCACGTAGCAGTCG
>JBBQRC010000761.1:0-2973 GCA_038215215.1 Pirellulales bacterium | reverse complement strand
CACACTTCCTGTTTCGTCTGGAGCGCGACCCGGTCGACGTGGCACCCGGTACGGCCTATTCGATCAGCGATATCGAACTCGCTTCGAGGCTCTCCTTTTTTCTATGGAGCAGCCTGCCTGACGATGAACTGCTAAATTTGGCCGAACGGGGAAAACTGCATGAGCCGCAAGAACTGGAGCGACAGACGCGGCGGATGCTCGCAGATTCACGATCCAGCAGTTTAGTTACCAACTTCGCGTCGCAGTGGTTGTATCTGCGTAACCTGGAATCGATTACTCCCGACCTGCGTCTGTTTCCTGACTTTGATGACAACTTGCGTCAAGCGTTCCGTCAGGAGACGGAAATGTTCTTCGATAGCGTGATGCGGGAGGATCGCAGCGTGCTCGATTTAGTCCGCGCCAACTATACTTTTCTCAATGAGCGATTGGCCAAACATTACGGGATCCCACACGTTTATGGCAGCCGCTTTCGCCGCGTTGAATTGGGCGAAGACAGTCATCGCGGCGGACTTTTGCGTCAGGGTAGCATTCAAACGGTAACTTCCTACGCAACGCGGACATCACCGGTCATTCGCGGCCATTGGATACTCAAGAATCTGGTTGGCGCTCCGCCTCCGCCCCCTCCTGCCGACGTGCCGGCCCTCAAAGACAACACGGTCTCCGCCACGCTCTCCATTCGCGAGCGTTTGGCCGAGCATCGCGCCCAAGCGGCCTGTGCAGTTTGCCACAATGTCATGGATCCCATTGGGTTTACGCTCGAAAATTATGACGCGGTCGGACGTTGGCGTGACGTGGAATTTGGCGAGCCAATTGACGCGAGCGGTGAGACGCTGGATGGGACGAAACTAGTTGGTGTCGATAGTTTGGAACGAATGTTAGTTGAACAACCCGAGTTATTTGTCAGCACCTTAACCGAAAAACTGTTAACGTTTGCGATTGGCCGCGGCATGACCCCCGACGATGCACCAGCCATACGCCAAATTGTAGCGCGTGCCCAGCGCACAGACTTTCGCTTTTCCGATTTGATCGTAGGCATCACGCACAGCCCCCCGTTTTTAATGAGGACTTCGGCAGAATGATTGTTATGAAAAAAGCCCTGCCGCGACGCACCTTTCTGCGAGGCGTCGGTACTACTCTCGCGCTCCCGCTGTTGGACGCGATGCTGCCAGCGATGACTGCGGTGGCTGCTACAGCCGCCAACCCAGCCAATTTGCGGCGGCTGGGTTTTGTGTACATGCCCATGGGTTCTGATATTGCCCGCTGGACGCCCCCCAAGGCTGACTCACTCGACGAGCTGTCGCCGACCCTGGCGCCACTGGCTAACGTGCGATCTCAAGTAGCGGCCATTTCGAACTTGGAACTGCAGAACGCTTATCCTGGCACGCATGCGACGTCCAACGCGGCGTTCCTCAGTGCGGCCACGGCCAAATTGACCGAAAGCACTGACTATTATTTGGGCACAACGGTGGACCAAATTGCGGCCCAGCATATTGGTCAAGCAACGCAATTGCCGTCGCTCGAACTGTCGATGGATTTACTGTCGGTCGTTGGCCAATGCGATAACGGTTACGCTTGCGTTTATCAAAATAACCTGTCTTGGTCATCCCCCACCACGCCACTCCCCTCGGAAGCCCATCCTCGCTTGGTCTTTGAGAGACTTTTTGGCGAAGGGGGAAGCATGCAGGATCGTCGCCGGGCTCTCGAAAAGCGTGCTAGTTTACTTGACGCCGTCACGTCGGAAATTACTCGGCTGAAGCAGGGACTGGGTTCCCAGGATCGCAATAAGGTCGACCAGTATCTGCAGACGATTCGCGAAGTTGAACGGCGGATTCAACAAGCGGAAGTCAGCGTCGCCGACAATCCGCTGCCGGATCTCGATCGACCGGTAGGCGTACCAGCCAGTTACGCAGATCACGCCCGACTGATGTTTGATCTGCAATTACTGGCGATGCAGGGAGACATCACGCGGGTGATCACTTTCCAGCTAGCACGCGAGACCAGCAATAGAACGTATCCGGAAATTGGCGTCTCGGACCCACACCATCCGCTAACTCATCACGGCAATGATCCGGAGAAAGTTGCCAAAGTCGCACTCATCAACCGCTTTCATGTCTCACTATTTGCCGAATTCCTGGAGAAGTTAAAAGGGGTTCCCGAAGCGGGCGGGACACTGCTCGATCATACGCTGTACTTGTACGGCAGCGGCATGGGCAACCCCAACCTTCATGACCACACCAACTTGCCGATCCTGGTCGCTGGTGGTGCGGCGGGAAATATGCAAGGTGGGCGTCATATCAAGTTTGACAAACCGACACCGCTGGCCAACCTGCATCTGACATTGCTCGAGAAAGTTGGCGTGCGCCTAGACAAGTTTGCGGACAGCCAAGGACCCATTCGCGAACTGTTCGAACCACTTCCCCTCTAAGGTATTGTACATGCGATGGTTAGTTGAACAGCTTGTCTGCGGCTTTATGCTCACGTGTATCGTAATGCCAGTCGCGAGGGCTGATGATTTATCAAGCTTGGCTGAGTCGGTAGAGCGTCAAGAGATCCCCGCCGTCAATCGATTGCTCGAGCAGCACGCGGATGTAAATCTGGCTCAGGTCGACGGCATGACAGCCTTGCATTGGTCGGTTTACCAAGACAATCTGGAGCTGACGCAAAGGCTCGTGGCGGCAGGGGCAATCGCTACCACCGCCAATCGCTACGGCGTCACCCCACTGTCATTGGCCTGCACCAACGGCAACCCCGCGATAGTTCGTATTCTACTGGCACACAAGGCGGACCCCAACGAGTCTCTGCCCGGTGGTGAAACGGTGCTGATGACCGCCGCGCGCACCGGTGACCTGGAGGTGATCAATGAGTTGTTGCAACATGGAGCAGATGTCGCTGCCAAGGAACGCAAAGGGCAAACAGCGATCATGTGGGCCGCCGCAGAGGGGCACGCCGATGTCGTCGAACAACTCATTACAT
>JBBQRC010000760.1:0-2983 GCA_038215215.1 Pirellulales bacterium | reverse complement strand
CTACCGCTGGGCGGTGACGTGACGGCCGTGATCTTCTTGCTCCTCGGATTTGTTTTGACAATTCCCAGCATCCTCACGCCACTGGCAGCGGTGATCGCGCGCGGGCTACGCCCCTGGTTGGGTGTGGAAGCCGAGTTGGCTCAAAAGCAACTCACGCGACATCTCGGCCGTAGTGCACTCACTATTGGCGTCCTCTTCGTTGCGATCAGCGCTAGCACGGGCATGGCTGGCAACATTCTGGACAACGTAAAGAACGTGCAGAATTGGTATTCGCGAGCCATCATCGGTGACTTTTTTGTGCGGGCAACCAATCCTGACGTGGCGACTGGAGCGGCAGCAGATATGCCGGATGGCATTGAAGAGCGATTGAAACGAGTGGCCGGAATCACTTCGCTCGACGCTATTCGCTACTTCAGCGCTCGCTCTGGCGAAAATTCCGTGCTCGTGATTGTGCGCGACTTCGTCGGCAAATCCGCAGATTTTTTTGACCTGGTCGAAGGTGACAATGACGAAGCCTTGGCGGGCTTGCGAGAAGGGAAAGTGGTGGTCGGAACCGTCCTGACACAGCGACTGGGACTGCACAAAGGTGACCTAATCCCACTGGAGACGCAAGATGGAACGAAGCAACTTGAAATTGCGGCTACCACCAACGAATACTTTGGTGGCGGTTTGGCGATCTACATGCAGCGTGATATCGCTGAAAAATTACTGGGCGTCACCGGGGTCGACGCCTACGTGATCCAAGCCAACGATGACCGTCTGGCGTCCGTCGAACAAGACTTGGAAGCGATCTGCACCGAATACCATATCATACTCCAGTCTTATGCCGACGTAGTGACCTTTATCAATGGCATGGTCAACAGCGTGATCGCCAGTCTGTGGATGCTCTTGGCCCTGGGCTGCGTCATCGCCGCGATGGGACTGGTCAATACACTAACCATGAACATTTTGGAACAGACTCGCGAAATCGGTATGCTACGCGTGGTTGCCATGACACGGCACCAAGTCCGCCGAATGATTGTGGCACAAGCCGCCTTGCTTGGTATTATTGGATTGATTCCTGGAGCCATTGCCGGAATCTTCGTCTCCTACATCATCAGCTTGTCAGCCTTTACTATACTCGGCCACAATATCGTGTTCGAAATGCGTCCGCTACTAATTTTAGGCTGTTTAATCTTCGGCCTGTTAGTCGTGATGGTGGCTGCCCTCATCCCTGCAGAGCGCGCCGCCCGGTTGAAGCTTTCTGCCGCCATGCACTACGAGTAAGGGACCGGTCCCTTTCCCCAAGCATTAGAATAGGACGATTTCGGTCCCCACGGCTGATTATGAGCAACTCCGTCAGCCGCTGCGCAATCATGCGCCAACCAGTGCCTGATCCGCGTCACCAAACGTAGACGCTTCAACCCGCATCCGCTGCAATAAACCCAGATAGAGGCTACAGAGCTTGCGATCATCATCCGCTTTGTCGGTGTAGTCCAAGACACGACCGGTTGCGAGTGTGCCACCCAAACCGCCGACCAGGAGTAAGGGAAGCTTGGTCGAGTCGTGCTTGCTACCCGACCACATGTTATTGATAAACATCAAACACGAGTTATCCAATACTGTGCCTGGCCCTTCGCGCATCCCTTCAAGCCGCGTCGCCAGATAGGCGAGCTGGCTGACATAGTACTGGGTGACTCGTTCGTAATCATCCGACAAGTCGCTGTGTGAGGCGGAGTGATGTGCGTTGCGGACATCCAAAAATGGATAGAACAGTCCGGAGATATCGCGGCACAAGAGCAATGAAGCAACGCGTGTTTTGTCGGTTTGAAAGGCCAACGCGATTATATCGCACATCAGTCGCATGTGCTCGCGAATATCCTCAGGTAATCCTGAGTCGGGCCGCGACATGGCCGCCACAGCTTGGCCTTGAGCCACCCGCTCACTGGCCTTGAGCTGAGTTACTCGTAGCCGTTCAATCTGCTGCTCCACTTCGCGGACGCTGGTAAGGTATTCATCCAGCTTGAGTCTGTCGGCACCACTGACCTCACGATTCAAGCTTGCCGCGTCCTCTTTCACGCGATCCAGTACGCTCTTGTTGCGGCGGCTACCGCGATTGTCGAACAAACTATCGAAGGCAAGCCCAGGATAGACTTCCATTGGCACTGGCGAAGTGGCATTTTGCCAAGAAATGTGTGAACTGTAAGCCATCGAAAAATTGGTTTCGTGATAGCCGGTCGTCGGTTGCTCGCAGCCCAACACAAGACTCGCCTGAGCCGTTTCTTGACCAATCGCGTTGGCCATCACTTGGTCGACACTAATCCCACCGCGCAATTCAGCTCCCTTCTGAAGCGAGGCGCCGGAGAGAATATTTCCCGTTTGGCCAGGATGAATGCCGACCCCAACCGCGGATTTATTAAATAGTCCCGTCACAAAATTGAGCTTGGTCTTCAACGACTCCAGCGGTTGCAAACTCTTGCCCAGCTCCATCTCCGCTCCACTACCTTTGGCCCACCAGTGATTGGCATTTACGCCGCAAGCCATGAACAAAGCGGCAAAACGCTGAGGAGTGGGAGCTCCCAAGTCACGCGTGGATTCCATACCCCAGACCGACAGCGACTCAAGCCACGGCAGGGACATCGCTACCCCCGCCCCCTGCAGGACGCGGCGGCGCGAAACTCGGCTGGGCGGTGAATTCTTGTTCTTCATGGCTGGTCTCGCAATGGATAGGAATGATGGATGCGGCTAGGCAGCGGGAGCGGGATCGAAATTAAACGGTTCGTTCGACGTGGGGATGCAAGCTACTCGGCGGCGGTTGTCATGCGTCCACGTTTATTCAAGAACTGTGGGCTGGTGACGATCGCTTCAACCAGCGAGCTGAACTGGAAATGATCGGCAGGTAATCCCTCTGCCATCGACTGGACAAGCAGTTCGTCCGACAATTGCAGCGAGCGCCCCAGTGCGTAAGATAACAGCTTGCGACAGAGATTGTCGACAAATTCCG
>JBBQRC010000759.1:0-2984 GCA_038215215.1 Pirellulales bacterium | reverse complement strand
TGCAAATCGCCAGGCGATTTGTTGCGATGCGTCGAGTTCTGGAAACCCAGTTGCCGGTGGCAAGAGCGCTACCCCCCGCGCCTTGTCTCCCGTGGCGATTGCTAGCTCGGCGGCGATCAGCCGAAAGCGATATTCGAAATTGAAATCAATGAATTTTAAATGCACGGCCTGGGCCGCTTCAAATTTTGCCAGCAGCGGCTTGATTATGGTGGTGGCTTGGTCCACCTTCGAGTCGCTCAGCGCGCTCGTTGCCAGTACCAACCTTGCTTCTGCCGTGCGCTTCGTGAGTGGCTGATGATCGGCCAACTCAAGCAGTTTCAATTCCGCAGCCTCGAGCTGTTTATCGTGTTGAAGTTGCAGGAGCTGCAGCACTAGCAATTCTTCTTCCGCTTCCGCTGGCGATTCAAACGCACGTTCTAGAACTGCTTTGGCGGCACTGATCTGCTGTGTGGCCACGTAGCGTTTCGCGAGTTCCCGCCGCTGGGCGTCGTGGGTAGCAGCCAAAGCGTCATCCATCCCGGCCGTTTCCAGTCGGCGGTCGAGTGCCAGTAGGGAATCGATTGCCAGCGCGTCCGGTTGCAGTCCCTGGGCTGCGTTGAGCCAGACGCGGGCATGATGGGGGATCAAATTTGGATCGATGGCGAGCGCCGCCGAGTCTGATTGGATATCTGCACTCCACTCCTCAAGTACCTTGGCTGCCTCTGCGTAACGCTTGTTTTGCACATAACATTCCGCCAGATGGACCACTGCAATCGCTGCTAACGCGGAGTTCTTGCACTCGGCGATGAGTTGTTCGAGCGGTTCGATAGCCATTTGGGGGTCGGCGGAGGCAATCGCAGCCGCAGCCCGTAGGTAGAGCTCCCTAGCAGACGTTTCTG
Source organism: Pirellulales bacterium (assembly GCA_038215215.1). GTDB lineage: Bacteria > Planctomycetota > Planctomycetia > Pirellulales > Pirellulaceae > Aureliella. The sequence continues at coordinate 2,106 of JBBQRC010000759.1, read as the reverse complement.
CTGGCTGAGCGACTACCGACTGTAATCCCAAGTTCAAACAAACACAAAATTTGATGAGCGTCCCTATCACACGAGCCTCCATGCTCGAAGTGCCGCAATTCGCTAAGATCCCAACGCCAAACCACGCACCCCGTAGTTCAGCGCACCGCTGCCCCCGATTGCTCTTCGGCAGTGTCTCGAGGTGTGTTCCCTGTCAGCTTGCGAAAGAGCCCTCCATTCAATGCTGCTATTACCGTTAGCGGCATTCGTGGAAATCCAAACGGAGTTGTACTAATCTCACTTATCGGCAACAAGATAGGTTCGAGCCAGTCGAAGCTTTGGCGAGGCTACGCGGGGTTAACACTTAGCCCTGTTCCCAGGTAGAATAATAGCTGTGATCCCCTATCCAAATTGCCATTTCGACTTCTCATTTCGACTGGAGCAAAACGTGAAGTTAACTGTTATGCTGTGTGCGAGTTTGTTTTTGACTGCAATAGGGAGTGTTTTGAGAGCAGACGACGCGGCCAAAACAACAACGATTGAGCTGGCAGACGGCAAAATCGTCTTGACCGCCCCCGCCGAGTGGAAAACGGCTCCCCCACGGAGCAACATCGTTCAATATGAATTCTCTGCGCCCAAGGATGTTGAGGACAAGGATAAGGCCTGTCGCATTACCGTCATGGGGGCCGGCGGTTCGATCAAAGACAACATTGATCGCTGGTACCTTCAGTTCGAACAGGCTGATGGCAGCGCAACCAAGGACAAGTCCAAGACCGAAGTGTTGGATGTAGCCGGTCAAAAGGTGCATTGGGTCGATATCCCTGGCAACTTCAAGGATTCGATGGGTGGCCCCTTTTTCCAAAACAAGCCCCCCGTTATTCGCGAAAACTATCGCATGCTCGGTGCGATCATCGAAACCAAGGGGATGGGAACCCACTTCTTCAAGATTACGGGACCGGCTGAGTCGGTCGAGAAACTGGCAGAAGGGTTCAAGAAAATGTTGAATGAGATGCAGGTAAAGTCTTAGCCTAACCGTATCCATGCATGTGGGCGCGATGGAGCCTCTCCATCGCGCTGCCTGCCACAGAAGACGAGACCATGAGACGTGTGCGAGTAGTACCTAGTAAAGCGATCTCAGCCGTCGGCATGATAGGAGGGATCGCTTTCGCCTTGCTTGGACTGTTCGTAGCCATCCCCCTTTTCGGAGCTTTTGGAATCTTGTGGACGTCGATAGCCGCGGCCATCGCGATTTTTCACGCTATCAATGTGTTTTCGGATCGCGGAGTCGCGATTACCAACATTGATGTCGACGGCCCCTTGGACCCCGTTGGCACCGCGGGAATCGATAACCCTGCCGACACCACACCACCGCCGGCATCAAACACACCACTTCCATTTGACGAACGGCTGCGCAGGCTCGAAGCGCTTCGTCAAGATCGATAGATTCGCGAACGCGAGTATCAGCAGAAACGCCATCAACTCATGGAGTCCAACTGGTAGCAAATTAGGAATAAAGTTGATTTTGCCCGTCACCCGAACCATCGTAAATGAATTGTGTCGGTCTGACGGTCGCAGTCGTTGTCTGCTTTACGGTTGCTTACCCTTCGCGCTCACCCCCACCTTTCCATCTTCCCCACTCGGTCGATTTCATGATTCGCGTTTTGTTGAGTTTCGTCTGCGTCAGCGTGTTTGCTTCACCGGCCTTGGGCCAAGCTGATGCTCGGCTCCAGTTTTCGCGAGACATTCTGCCGATCCTCTCGGACAATTGCTACCAATGCCACGGGCCCGATGCCAAAAATGGTCGTGAAGGGGATTTGCGGCTCGACGATCAGTCCGATGTGACTCGCGACCGCGGCGATTATCAAGTGATTGCACCCGGAAAGCCCGACATTAGTGAGTTGTGGAAGCGCGTGACTGCAGAGGACAGCGATCTGCAAATGCCACCACCGCATAGCAATAAGCAGCTTTCGAAAACGCAAGTTGAAACGTTGCGTCGGTGGATTGCGGAAGGTGCCAAGTGGGGAGAGCATTGGGCCTTTGAGTCCATTTCCCGACCGGTCGTTGGGCTGTCTGCTAGGCATCCGGTCGATGCCTTGGTTCACCGTCAACTTGAACTGCAAAGCCTGA
>JBBQRC010000758.1:0-2988 GCA_038215215.1 Pirellulales bacterium | reverse complement strand
TGCTTCCTACACGATGTTCACTGGACGGATGATGATGTATTGATGTGCGTCACCAGTGGAACACCGGGTGCCGGCAAGCTTGTCATGCGCCGAATCGAAGATGAAAAGGCCTTTTACGAGACGACGAAGATGCCGAATTGTCTGAGCATCAGCCTGCATTCAGAAACTTCTAAGCAGCAGCAGTTGAGTGAAGCCAAACGATTGGCGGTAGTAACTACTAATCGCAACAGCAACGGCAATGGTCGCCGACTCAGCAAAAGCGGTGAATACGAAGGGAACAATTCTCCCATCTTTCTTTTTCGATTGGGAAAGACCGTTTCTTCATAGTGCGATCGCGCTTACAGCAGGCGTGTGCCAAGATGAAACGAAGCACCCCGCTGCCGCAAAAAAATGCCCGTGGTTTGACTGCGTGTGTAGTCATTAGGTATCTACTGACTACACGAGTCGTCAAAAGGCGCGATTTGCTGGAGCCAGATAACATGCCCGACCCCAAGGCCTAACTTGGTTCTACCGAAATCGAAATCCTGTGCTATCTGGGCAAAAGAGTTTGTCGCCAACTAGCAGTTCACCACCTATTGGCTTGACCGCTGGACCGACAACGTCTGGATCAGCAAAAAGGCCATCCAGGACTCCCTTCAGCGGCAGCACTACACTCGCAGTGGGGCAATTCGCAGACAACCCGCTGGCTCGCAAGATCCTCTCGACCCTCACGCTCCAACTGCTCGGTCGCACGCTCGGTTGTCGACTGCTGGCCGTAGTGTTGGGCGGTGCGGCTGGCCGGCGAGATTTTGACTGGCTGCGGGCTCGATGCAAAAAATTTAGCGATCGAATTCGACATCGCGTCGAGCCCAAGATCCGCAAAGCTCCAGCAACCTTCATCACGTGGCGGAGGATCGCGACCTTTGGTGCAGCGGCACCGCCCCGTTTGCCCATATCACTAACCAGCTTGGTACATTTCCATCGAATTCCATTAATCTATGTTGCACCCCGCATGCGTCCCGCACGCCCGAAATCAATTGATCAGATCAATCCCAATCCGGTAACGTATTTGCGGACGAGGCCTTATTTGTGCCATTTGAGAAGCCGCTCCCCATCAGCGACAAGGTCGAAACGACCGAGCGATTCGGTGGCTTGCTGAGATCATACCGACGAGCCTGACTTGATCGCAGTTTATCCTTCAAAATGTTCGCTCGACTTTTTTGACCCCGAGCCCCCAAAGTAGTTGCCCGCGGGATCAAATGTAATAGATTTATGGCAACGGCATATTGCATCTGACTACTCGTTTCGCTTATTTTGGTATCAAGTAAATGCTACTGTAGTTCCAAGGAGGGTGGCGTTAGATTTCTTGCGGGATTGAAATGGACCACCTCAATCACGAGCCCACTGCAACTTCGGAGGTTCCCGATCGAATTAACCATGCGATCGAGTTATTGGTCCAAGCCCGATTGTATGCGGAGCAGACAAGCGGTGATTGTTGGGAGTTCGCGGTTGAGATTGCACAATTAATGGCGATGGGCCTGAATCTGAATGATTTCCGCTGGCTGGTACGTTCGGGGATCGTTGAGCACAAGAAGGAGGTCACGCTCGAAAGCGATGATGGCCGTGCATTTCGTCCAACTGGCGATCTGGTCTTTCCGGAGGGTACATGTTTCGTGCTCACCGAGAAAGGGGCTTCGCACGCTAATGGTTCGCATGGCGATTTAAGCCTCTGCACCTCGAATTCAAATGGCTGCCTCTCAGCCCCGCACTGGGATGCGGAATCGCGCGAACTGAGTGTCAACGGCTACATGGTCAAGCGGTTTAGGTGGCAGGCGTCAAATCAGGAACGCGTCCTGAATGCATTCGAAGAAGAGGGTTGGCCTCGCCGAATTGACGATCCCTTGCCTCCTCATCCCGATCAGGATTCAAAAAGACGTCTTAGCGATACGATAAAATGCCTCAATCGCAAGCAGGCGAATAGTCGCATTCGATTCCGTGGCGACGGAACTGGCGAAGGCATCGTTTGGGAGTAGTGGAACGGAACGGAGGGGAAATCGACAGTTCGTGCGGAGCGCTTGCTTTCCCATGGTTGTCCGTAGTCATCTCGGGTATGCACAATCTAATGCAACGAGTGTTTTGCAAGATCAAGGCTGCCTTCACTGGGTGATGTATGTCAAAGTTCATTCCACACGGGCTGGGATGGATTCCCGATTTGCCCGACATCCGCGACTTCACCTATAAGCATGCATCGGTGCTCCCGTTGTTACATCGTCTTCCGCGTACATCGGAACCCACTGTTCCTGCTGAAATCGACTTGCGCTCCGATGGGGAGGGCGAATACTTTACGCGGCCCGAAGATCAAGGCTCGCTTGACTCTTCCACCGCGTTCGCGGCACTTAGTTTAGTCGAGTATTTCGAGCGCCGTATTCGCGGGCACACCTTTGACGGATCAAAGTTATTCTTGTACAAGGTAGCGCGTAACTACATGCACCGCCGCAAACAAGTGAGTGGCGATACCGGCGCGGATCTGCGTACCACATTAAAAGCCCTGACTTCGATTGGTGTACCGCCTGAAGAATATTGGCCATACAAGGTTGAAAGGTTTGATGAAGAACCGGGTCAATTTCTCTATAGCTTGGCTTCTCCTCTCGCAGGGGCTCGGTATTTTCGACTTGATGAAGCAAATTCTGACGGTTCGACCATTTGGAATACCGTGATATCTTTTCTGGCTGCGGGTTTTCCTATCGCTTTTGGTTGTTCGATCCCGACGTCTTTAACCATGGAACCCTGCATCCCCTATCGCGCGCGGTTGGACAGTGTCCGGGGCGGTCAAGCCGTTGTGGGTGTGGGCTATAGAGAGCATCAATTCGGTCGTGGCCAGCACGCTCTCTTGATCCGAAGTTCCTGGGGAAGCCAATGGGGCGACAATGGGAACGGTTGGCTCCCGATGGGATACGTTCGCGACAAACTTGCGAGGGACTTTTGGACGCTCGTAAACGAGCAATGGTT
>JBBQRC010000757.1:0-2993 GCA_038215215.1 Pirellulales bacterium | reverse complement strand
GGTCGATCGGCGTTTGCCAATGCGCCACGCAACATCCAGTTCCTTTCCCGTGTAGGTGCGGCGGCCTGCCATCCGGTCTCCGCCACTTGCCCCGAAACGGAATATCTTAAGGCCATGTGGGTGCGACTGTAGCCACGACAGGCGACACACGGCAGGCGTGACCATCTTGCATAACTGTGCGGCCCAAGCCATCCTTTAGGCGCCCCCGCGAGTAACAACCGCTGATGGCTTGCCAAATCAGCTGCAGCGCACTCCTATTTGATCCCAGTTCGGCGGCAGTGAATAGCACTACTTTTTTCCGCGCGACTCCTTAGCAGATTAAGCGTCCGAACATGTCCGAAGCAACTCGACGCCAACCGATCGACCTCGAAATTAAAGACGCTCAGCTCATTTTCAAGACAGCTTGGGAAGAGCTCGAGGAAGACGTTGGAAGGATAAATCTGCGATTTCCAAAGGAATTGATCTTGTTGGGGGGCGCACCGGGTGCCGGTAAGGGAACACATACGCGGTTCGTCATGCAGGCACGCGGTTTAACTTGCAAACCGATCGTGGTCAGTGATTTGCTGGTGAGCCCCGAAGCCATGCGAATTAAAGATCAAGGGGGCATGGTTGGCGACAAAGAGGTGATGGGCATTCTGCTCCGCCGCTTGCTCGACGAAGAATTTAGGGACGGCGCTGTACTGGATGGCTTTCCACGCACGCGCGTGCAGGTTGAGTGCTTGAAGATGTTGGTGGATAAAGTCAACGAGTTGCACCAACACTTTAGTGATACCAAGTACGCCATTAATTTTCGCCGACCAACGATTCACGCAATGGTGCTATTCGTTACTGAAAAGACGAGCATCGAACGGCAAATGTTACGCGGTCAACAGATTGCGGATCACAATCGCGAGGTCGAAGAGACGGGCATCGGCGTGTCCATGTCTCTGCGTGCGACCGATTTAAGCGAAGATGCAGCGCGGCGGCGGTATCGCGTTTTCAAAGAGCAAACTTGGGACGCGTTGCAGAGCCTTAAAGAGATCTACCATTACCATTTTATCAATGCGGAAGGATCGATTGCTGACGTCGAAGCCAATATCCTCCGCGAGTTGCAGTACCAAAGTTCGCTGGAGCTGCATCATCGCACTCACGATCGACTTCGTCCGATTCCATTGGCCGCCGATATTGTCTTGCATGCCCGCCAGCAGCTCGTCAATCGCCTGGATTGTTACGAGCTGGAGCATACCGAAGTGTTCAACAGTGTCGTCAACATGATTCGCGATAAATTCATGCCCATCATCGTGCGGCACGCGCTGTCTGGCCGAGCACAAATTAATTCCGAAGATCCGCTGTTTTACAATCCGCTGGCTCTGTCCATGTTGATCGATATTTTCTCAGAACGTGGCTATCACGCTGTGGTCGACAAGCATCTTCAACAAATCCCGCTACGAGTTGATTTGCAAACCGGCGCTATTGAATTGTGCGATAAGATTATTTACCGCGTCCAAGTCAACTTCAAAGGATCCGAAATCCGCCGTGGCTAATTTTACTCAGCTTGAATGCCAGGGACGATCTGCGTTTGCACACCAACAACTCGCCCTCTAGCGATTAAGTAGCTAAGATTTAGGCATGAAGAACTTGATGCAACAGGGTGAACCGATTTCGATGGGTGCACCAACTTGAATCAAGCCGCCCGAGTGCTGATCAATGCGGAAAGCAACAACCGAATGCGAATCTTGATTTGCGGCTAACAAGTAAGCACCGCTTTGATCCAGGCGGAAATTGCGGGGGTTTTTTCCCAGCGTGGCACAATGACCTGCGGGTGTGAGCCGGCTACTGCTCACATCGAAGTCGAAAATCGCGATGCTGTCGTGTCCGCGGTTAGACCCATACACAAATTTTCCAGAGGGATGAACCAAGATCTCGGCTGTCGAACTCGTGCCGCTGAAATCTTTCGGCAAAGTCGAAACTCGCTGCAGCTCGGACATCGTCCCGGTTTGGCTGTCCCACTTGCAGGTCGACACTTGAGAGGCCATTTCATGAATGACAAACGCATGGATGCCATCGGGATGAAAGGCCAAATGCCGTGGCCCCAGACCTGGGTTGGCCATAAACAGGTTGCCTGTGTCCCGCATTTCCCCCGTCGCACGAACTAGTTCGTAAATCACAATTTGGTCCAACCCTAAGTCAACGGCACACACAAATTGATCGCTAGGATCGGTCATGATGCAGTGGGCGTGGGGACCCTCCTGGCGGGCTGGTTCGACACTCCGGCCGTGATGTTGGACCGTTGAAGCGCGTTGCTGCAATCTACCCTCGGCATCGAGTGTAAGCGCGGTTACGCTGCCGCTGGCATAGTTGGCCACGAAAACGAACTTACCCGCGAGGTCTGTCGAAACGAAACATGGACCTTCACCACCGGTCGGTAATCCACCTAGCGCCATAAGCGTGGCGTCTTCGTTGATCTTGAACGCCAACGCTTGCGCGTGTTCACGCTGGCCACCGTGCCGGACCTCGCTAGTCGAGTAGAGCACATCGAGTTGCGGATGGAGGGCCAAAAACGTGGGATTGTCGACCTTTGCCACCAAGTGCGGCGGACTCAACGTGCCATCGTCCAGATTTAAGAAACTGCGATGAATCCCGCGACTGGTTCCTGAGGTGTAAGTGCCGACATAAAACGGAAGTTTGTTCATGGTGGGTAGCAATTCCTCAGAAGCTGCAACTTAATTGACCAAGCGTGGCTGAACAAGTATTGCCGACTTGGTATCGACTACGGCACAAATAAAATTTTTGTCCGTGCCCGCTGCACCAATCACACCTGCTTTGTTGATCGCCACGAAATTTACGCTCAGTGCCGCGGGGGCTTTACCATCGCCGCTAGCAATCCGCCGAATCGCTGACTCACAAGCGTCGGTGGGGGCTTGCCCCTGGCGCATGAATTCGACGATCAAAAACGATGCGCAGTAGCGCAGAACGTTTTCACCCACGCCCGTGGCGCCGGCTGCACCGACATC
>JBBQRC010000756.1:0-2994 GCA_038215215.1 Pirellulales bacterium | reverse complement strand
AAGCAGTTTTTGCCACAACTTGAGCTGAATGTCCTGCCGAGCTTTAAACGTATACAGCGGGCAATCGCAGACGATCACGTAGTGATCGCGGAAGTACGTTACGACGACGCGTTTCGTAGCCGCGACGGCCTGGGAGCGAGTGAAAATTCGGTTTACCGTTGGTCCGGAAAATCCGGCAACATGCATGCGGTGTGTATTGTGGGTTACGACAACCGCAAAGCCAACGGGAGGCCGGCGCTGCTGTTGATGAATTCCTGGGGGAGTGACTGGAAGAACGGTGGATTTTGCTGGGTGGATGCGGATAGCTACGACAGAGGTTTCTTCAAATCGGCGGTTGTCCTGAGAGATGCGGCCAAGCCATTGCCCGTAACAAAAAGTGTGGCCGATGTGCGCGTCAAGTTGGAGCGCGATCGTTCGATTATTTTCGATGCTAAGAATGCCTTTCGGCTCAGCCCACAAAGTTGGCGCTATGCCGAAATCCTGACCGCCGACGACTGCTTGTTTACGTTGCGCGACAATGGTGGCGTCTACTTCCTTCCGAAAGAGGATCTCTCCCAACTACGGAACGCTTTCAACACTCGCAGTACTGCCAATTGGATTGGTATTCCGTATCAAGCGGACAGTCCGGCTGTGACCATGACGGTGGCGACGGACAAATTCTTGTATGCCTTGGATACTGAGGGGGCGATTCGAGCATTTGGCAGGTTTGGGAGCGGCAGCAATCCGCCCCAACATTGGTTACCGCTCAAGGCTCCCAGCGATGAAGTCGCCATCGATCTTCATTTGTTCGAAGGGAAAGTTCGCGCGATGGTCAAATCGGGCTTGATCTACGAATTGCAAATGCCGGATAAATGGATCGCTATCCCGTTGTGAATCGGTCCATAGCCTGCCCCGAAGTGGCCAAGGTACTGGACCGAATCATTCCGCCCGGAGAAACTAAGCTCAGCTACGGATTCATTGTGGACTTAGATGCGTGGTAGTAATTCATCATTTAGGTAAGTGGAGTGGCGCGATTAAAAGGGATGCACGAGTGAGCAACAAAGTCTGGCTAGGATTGGGAGTTGTGGGTTGCACGCTGCTAGCAATTATTGCCACGTTTGCGTTCCCTACCGAAACGTCGGCAGTGATTACCCCAGTCACCCTTGTGGCCGCGTATCAACACGATCCGCAAGCGTTTAGTCAAGGATTGGTTGTCAACGGAGAAGAGTTATTCGAAGGGACCGGTCAATACGGCAGTTCTGGCTTGCGCCGAGTCGACTTGCAGACGGGCAAAATTCTGAACAGCGTTCAACTTGGCAACCAGTATTTCGGTGAAGGCATCACGCTGCTTGACGGCAGAATTTATCAGCTCACCTGGAAAGAGCAGTTGTGCATCGTTTATGACGCTGCAACCCTCCGCCAGTTGACGACATTACGTTACACGGGCGAAGGTTGGGGATTGGCCAACGATGGCAAGCTGCTCTACTTGAGTGATGGAACTTCAACGATTCGTGTACTTGACCCAACGACGTTTAGAGTGGTGCGGCGTTTGCGCGTGCATTCTGGACCGCGAAAAATCGACAAGTTAAACGAACTGGAATTTGTGGATGGTCAATTGTTTGCCAACGTCTGGTATTCCGATCACATTGCGAGGATCTCCCCGCAAACCGGGGAAATACTAGGCTGGCTCGATGCAAGTCAACTGTATCCTGCGGCCCAGCGTCCCAGTCGCGAACATGTGCTGAATGGGATCGCTTATGACGCACAAACCAAACGACTTTTTCTTACCGGCAAGAATTGGCCACAACTCTTCGAGGTGGAATTGCCTCGGTAGTTTCTTATCGCTGCAGCATCATGAAGGCGAACAGATCGCGTACTTGTGCAGGCGTCAACGAGTCCAGCATACCGTCCGGCATTAACGACTTGCCTGAGTCCCGCGACTGCTCGATCTCATCTTTCGAGATCGTCAGTTGCTCCTTGTCGGTTTGCACAGTGAGCGAGTTTTCTGTTTGCCCAATGATAACTCCCGTAACCACTCGGCCACTGTCGAGCAGAATAATGGACGTCGTAAACTGTTTGGGAACGACCGCGCTGGGGTCAACAATGTTCATGAGCAAGTAATCAAGATTGGTGCGATTGGCGCCTGTCAAATCCGGCCCGATGGTTTGTCCTTCACCATAAAGTTTGTGACAAGAGGCGCAAGATTTCTTGAACAGTTGGCTACCCTCTTCAAGGTTTCCGTGAGCCAACGTGTCCGCGGTTAGTTGCGTTCTCCAGCGTCCCATGGCGGCAACTTTGGCTTCGGGTGTCGCCTGGACAACGCCCCATTTGGCTTCCAGGACTTGGCGAATAAGTGGGTCGGGAAACGTCAGTAGCTGGCGAACTTGGGCGGCCGATAAGTCGTGCGCGTCAATCGATCCAGTATCCACAGCCCGGATTAGCTCCACCGCGTAGGACTCGCGACTGGCCAAAGTATCGAAGGCCAAAGTGCGGTTACCGTCTTTGAAGGCAGACATGCGTTTGATCAATTGCGAAGCGGTCTGCGGGTGATCGAAGCTGGCTAAAGCGCGGATGGCAGCATCCGCCACCGCACGATCCCCGAGCAAATTGAAATAGACCGGCACAGCTTCACTGTCTTTGGCTTGAGCCAAGGCACGAATCGCCTCTTCTCGTGCGGCATTGTCTGCATCGCCGCTGGCCGCTAGTTTACGCAGGTCAGCCAGCGCCGTGCCGTCGCCAAAGAGCACGCCCAGCGCGTCCACGGCAAAAGCAATATCGGTGTTTTTGGATGTGCGCAATTGTTTCTCAATGGCTGGCCAATCCTGCGGTGCGGCCACCCGGACCCGCCCAGCTAGTCCCGTACGGAAAGCGGTGATTAAACCGGCAGCGGTGGCATCATCGCCGGCCGTGACCATACCGCTGACCATCCGCAAAATGTTGCTCGTCAAATCCGTCTCAGGCCGAATTTTGTAGGCCAGGCGACGCACGGCAAATTGCTGCAATTTCGGCACTGGC
>JBBQRC010000755.1:0-2994 GCA_038215215.1 Pirellulales bacterium | reverse complement strand
CTATCGCAACCAGCGATCGCCATCACGAACATTCCATTTTACCGTTGGCGGAGATCGTTTTGCCCCCACCGCGCTGGCTTCCATGCTTTGCAAGTACTTACGCGAGCGGCTGATGGAAGCCATCAATGCATTTTGGCGCGGTTATCTACCTCAACTTCGACCCACCGCCGGCTATCCATTAGATGCCAAGCGATTCAGATCGCAAATCGAACCGACCGCTCACCTGCTAAAACTTGATGCCGCACAGTGGTGGCGTAACCGCTAGGTATAGTGGCGTAATCGCTAGGTATAAAGGTGTCGGGAGTGAATGGCACGGGGTTAAGCAATTTGCGAGTCCCCTCTACAAGGGCGAGGGGAGTGACTTTCCCGGGTGATCTCCTCTGCGGATCAATCACATTCTCGTTAGGCCACCCTCTCGCCCGCTATTCCTGCTGCGCAGGGCGGGGGCGAGGGAACGAGCGCGGTAACTTGTGTTTGAGACGACGGCTAATCGTCGTCGGGAATGGCTGTAATCGCCCAATCGGGATACGGAACTTGGCTCCCCTTCATTGCGCGCCAGAGAATGCGGTTCAACACATCCTCCGGCGCTTTGTCGACTTCGCGAAAGTTCAAACCGGCCGAGACTAGCGCGTCATTACGTAGTATTGCATCCAACATGGCGGCGGGCTGCGGATTCATCTGATTGAGCGGTACGGTATTGGGGACCGCATCAAATGGCGTAAAATTCGGTTGCTCGGTGAAACAGTCAAACATGGGCGTGGCACTGGCGTCAAATTGATTCATTGGGGGCAAGCCCAAAATCTGCTCGATCGTCCGCAACACGCTGGTGGTGTTGTATTGCGTTGTCACTGTGGTACTCCGCTTCGCGTAAGGGCTGATGCAGTACGCAGTCGTGCGGTAGCCACTGACATGATCCCAGCCCGCTTGCGGATCGTCTTCGATTCCAAAGATGGCCATCTCCGGCCAGAACGGCGAGTGACTCAGGGCATCAACGATGCGACCAAAGGCTAAATCATTGTCCGCCATGCAACTGGCGGGTGTCGGACAGTTCAACGACGTCCCGCTGGTGTGATCGTTGGGCAAACAAATGATCACCAATTGCGGGAACTCACCCTTGGCCTCGAACTCCTTCAGCTCTTTGATAATGAAGTCAGCGCGATACTGATCGGGGACGGACATATCCCAGCCGACGTACTCGGGGGGCGAATAAGCGCGGATGGTTTCGATGCTCGGTTCGCTGGCAAAGATCACTTCATCCGAATCGCCCTTCCAAGTGCGATAACAGGCCAAGTAGTTGGGCGTACCTTTGCGATTGGGATCGCGATAGCGAACTTTCGGCATCATGAATTCGCCGTAGTTACGGATGCTCTTGTGATGCAAAACGGCGTTGTCCCACAGGAAGCCGGCGGGTGAATACGCGAGAGCATCGGCTTCGTCGATACCCATGCCATCGGGATAGCTGCGCGGAAATCCGGCGAAACTCTTTTCCATGTAGTCGGTACTGAATGCAGTCGTGCTCCACTGGTGACCGTCCGCGCTCAAAATGCCTGCGCAGTAAGTGTTATCCAGCAAGGCAAATTCTCGCACCAGCTTGTGCTGATTCGGAGTGATCGATTCGCCAAAGATACACAGGTCCGCGTGTCCACGCCCTTCCTTAATCGCACCGAAGACCTGATCATAAGTGCGATTCTCTTTGATCACATACACCACATGCTTGATAAGACTCGGCTCACCGATACGTTCAGGAATGGGTTTGGCAACGACCTGATCGCGCGGTGGCAAGGCCGCCTCCGCAATCGCCGCGCGACGCATGTTTTTAGCCACACGTTCAGAGAGCTTGGCCAGTTCCGCATCGTCTTTTGGGAGGGGCGCAAGCGAGACGCTGCCGTGATAATGGTGCGAGTTAAAACCCTCTGCGCCACCCGTCTGCTTTTTGGGTGTGATGGGCAACCCTTTGATATTGGCTACACATAATTGCTGTCGCTGTGCGTCGTAGGCGAGCGCGCCTGGGAACCAGCCCACCGGCAACAAGCCCACAAGTTTGGTCTCGCCTTTATCTTGTGGATCGAAGTCGAAGGCAGCCACGGCATTCTGAGTTCCGTTGGCGACAAACAGTCGGCGACCGTCGGGAGCAAACGCAAGTGCGTTGGGGGTTGCTCCGAACAGTTCAGCAGGATTGGATTTTACCGAGACCGTCTCGATGATCTGCTTGCTCTGCAAGTCGATGATCGAAAACTGGTCGCTCCCCGCGTTGGCACAGACCACGTAGCGCGAGTCGGGAGAGACTGCCAAGTCGCTTGCATGCAGGCCTGTCAGCAATTCTTGTTCGACGACTCCCGTGGCCAAGTTGATCAGGCTGACCGAACCTTCGCTGGCAATGTGGCGAACCGGATCCACGCGCACCGTAGTACCGCGGCCGGCAGGCCCCACCAAATCCTGCTGGCCCGGCCTCCGTCCCGCCCAGTTACTGACCAGGGCCAGTTGCCCGACCACCACCACGTCATACGGAGCAGCTCCCACCTCGAAACTTCGCGTGACGCTGCCATCCTGCAGGTTTATTTCAAGGAGTCGGTTGGACAGATTTCCGCAGACGTACAACGACGCCCCGTCTGACGAAAATGCGAGTCCGCTGGGTATTTCCGCTTTACGTCGCGGCGCGTTGGCGGGTGGCAAGGCAATGGTATGTGAGGGAATAACCTCATCACCTGACGTGACTTGGAACACCTTGATCGAGCCATCCACGTTGCTCATGTACAATTTTTGGCCATTCGCAGAGAAGATCAAACCGGTGTAGCTGACTTGGCCTTTGCGATCCGGATTGAGAATATTCGCCGAAGCTACCTCAGTGGGCTCGAGTTGTTTTTCGTCCGGTAGGGCGACGCGTTGTTTGATGGTACCTTCGACCGGATCAAGCACGACAACCTGGCTCGTTTTCCCTGCCACTACCAAGAGTTTTCCATCAGGTGACAAGGCGATCGCTTGAGGGCGCATCCC
>JBBQRC010000754.1:0-3001 GCA_038215215.1 Pirellulales bacterium | reverse complement strand
GCCGGACAATCTGAAGTTACTTGACCGTTTGTGGGCCGACAATGGATTTATCATGTTGATCCTACGCTTCGGTTATGCTGGCGCCGTTTTGTTTTCGGGGCTGGCATTGCTGGCGATGGTAACCTACGGGAGGCTAGGTTGGCTGCCGGACCAACCGGGAGTCGCTTTCTGTGCCAGTATGGCGGGTGCGATACTGGCCACACTCCTGGTCCTACTAACAGTGTGGATGCCAACCGATTTTGGATTCTTATTCGTCTGGAACGTTGGGGCAGCGGCGGGTTTGTCCAGCACGCAGCTCGCGCACGGCCGCAGAGCAGCAACTGGTGGGAAAGAGCGCACTTCCTTTAAGAGATCGTGAACGGATGGCACACAAGTCGTGGCGAAAGGTATTGCTTAACACACTTGGTCCCGGCAGTTTTGGAGGTATTACCTTCGGCACTTGGCTGCGGGTCTTACGGGATAATCAATTCGCTGTCGACCCGCCGTGCTGGGGGCGTGCGTTGGTGATCTCCGTGGGCAGTCTCCTCAATACGGCGATTGGTTCATGCGAGCACCTCGCTTACGCTCGCAAGATCCAAGCGGCGCGCATCGAAAAGCCCGTATTTATCCTGGGTATCTTTCGCAGCGGCACCACTTTGCTGCACAACTTACTGGCTCAGGATAGTCGTTTTGCCGTCCCTAATTTAATTCAGGTCCATTATCCGCGTACTTTTTTGACCGCCGAGTTCCTTTATCGAGCGTTGGCCAAGTGCTTGCTGGGAACTGAGCGAGCGCAGGATGCAGTTGGACTGGAGCCCACCTCACCGCAGGAGGATGAGTGGGCCATCTGCAACCTGACCGGTCGTTCGCTAGTGGTCGAATTGTCCTTTCCCCGTCGAGCCGCCTACTACCGACGTTTTTACACGCTCGAAGAACTCACAGGCGAAGAGCGGGACGAATGGTTGCGGTCATTCGAGTGGTTCCTCCGCAAACTCGCGATGAAATACCAGCGACCACTAGTGCTAAAATCGCCCGGGCATACTTGCCGCATCAAACGGATCTTGGAGCTGTTCCCCGATGCGAGGTTTGTCCATATTCATCGCGATCCCTACGCCGTGTTTCAATCGTGGCAGCACATGGTCCGGCAACTTTCACCGCAAATGCAATTGCAGCGGACCGATCACACCGACTTGCCCGAATCGATCCTGCGGACGTATCAGCAAGTTTACAATGCATACCTTGAACAATCCTCGTTTATTCCAGCTGGGCGATTGCATGAGATCAGCTTCGAAGCTCTTGAGATGAAGCCACTCGTAGAGTTGCGTGAACTGTATCGAGCCTTGGATTTGCCTCCCTTCGAGGAAGCGGAAAGTGCCTTCTGCCGCTATACCGCTTGTTTGGCGGCATATCGTAAGAATCAGTACCCACCACTTAGCGAGTCTATGCGCGGACGCATTGCTGACGCGTGGGGAAAGTACTTCAAACACTGGGGCTACGCGACTTAGTGAGCAAAGCTGGGTGGCTTGAGTTCGGCTATCGTCATGCGCAAGAGCCTGTCATGTAGCTCGCAAAAGGCACTTAGAATGCCCAAAGATTGCACTCAAAGATCCTTTTAATAGTGGAGTTAGCGCGATAAGATACTCAACCGCGAGTGAGCGTTCGATGTGCAGCTCACACTTCTACATCCGCTCTAGGAGACAGCTAGCCAATGGCTAAGGACAATTCCGACACCGCGTCCATGAATGAAGAATCGGTTGGCTACCTGGAGGATGTAAAGAAAGGGAAGCCGCGGAAGTTCGTGATGATTTGTAAAGGCACGAACATTGTCAGTCTGGTTGTCTACAAAAAAGGCAACGTCGAAGGCCGCAAGAAGGAGGCCAAAGAGGCTGGTAAAGGACAATTCTACTTTGGTGCGGTGAATGGTAAGGGAGTTGATATACGCTTCATACTCGAGCCGACGGTTTTGACAGTCCCCCCGTCAAGAGCACGATCTTAAAGAACTTCCTGGACGAATCGGCCCAGATGAAATGCAAGCCGATTTTCGAAATCGTCGATGTGGTCGGACCAGTGCTCGACGAAGATGATCCCTTGGTGGCGCGTTTTCTAAAATTTCAATTGACCGCCGCCGACGCCTGCAATAGCCATCCGGATCGAGCCAGCGAGATCAATGCGTTGTGCCAGCAGATTGGCGACCACTTAGATCAGGATCGTCCAGTCGACGCATCCGCTCAGCTCGACGAATTGGAGAAGCTGTTGAGCGGCTTGAACTCGGCAAAAACTGGTCAACCTGTTACCAGCCAATCGACGGCGACACAATCTTCACCTGATGATGCTGCCAAAACAAATAAGCTCGCCGAGGCGTTGAAGAAGCTTAAGCCACTTTTGGAGCAGGCCATCAAATTGCATCCGCAGCGGAAAGTGGAATTGATTGGCATGGTAGGGAACGCACGCGATGAACTCAAAAATAACCAACTGGAACTTGCGAAAGGGAGTGTTGTTGCGCTTGGGCAATTATTGAAATCCCTCTTGGCCGCTCCTCCCACAACGACGTCCGCACCAAGCAGCAAAGCACCTGCGCCCGATAGTGCAGGGGTGACGAAGCGTCTGGCCGCAATTTCGCCCGCGATCAAGGAGGCACTCGCCGGCCCCAACGCCTCACTCGTCAAGCCGTTAGTGGTAGCCATCAAGGGATTGGTCGGGGCGAAAGATTTTGCACAGGCCATGAAGGTGCTCGATGAACTCGAGTCTTTGCTGGAATCCCCGGTTAGCGCACAATCGGCCAACGAAGGGAAGGTGGTGGCTTTTACTCAGTCTCGCCTCAAGTGGGACTCCGCGCGGAAACAAGTGAGCAGCGAACTCCAGCGATTGGAGCAAGCCATTCTCAATACATTCCGGTCTCTACCTGCGGTTCCGCAAGCGAAACTTGGGGAGCTGGAAAATGGGGCGAAAACGCTGTATCGGATTTTGGATAAACTCGACGGTCGACTGATCGACAAACTGGACGAAGCGCTTAATGCCACAT
>JBBQRC010000753.1:0-3008 GCA_038215215.1 Pirellulales bacterium | reverse complement strand
GATGAACTCATCCAAGTTGATCAAGATCCGTGCGGTAGCAATCCAAGCGGCATTTTCTGCCGGTGACACATCGGCGACCGTATAGCTTGCCACCAATTTCTTAGCGTCAGCTTCATGTTCCCGGTACCAAGCACTCGAACTAGCGAGCAGGTCTAGCAATTGCCCGCGTTCAAATTCGTTGGGTTGTCGCGCTAGACAGAGGCGAAAGGCGGTGTTTAGTCGTGTCGCATCGTCGGCAGCGGGAAGACGCAAAATCCGCTGTGCCAGCCCCCGCGAGGATTCGGCAAATGACGCATTGTTGAGCGCTACCAACGCTTGCAAGGGAGTATTCGAATTGTTTCTGGTGACGCAGGTAAGATTGGCATCAGGGCAATCGAAGGTGATCAGATTGGGGTGGGGTGCAGTCCGCTTGAAGAACGTATACATGCCGCGTCGGAATTGATCCGCTCCCGGCGAGACCGACCACTTGAAGTTCCCAGCGTAGCTCAATTCCGCCACACCGGCCGGAAGACTTGGAAAGACACTGGGACCACCAACCTGCCGCGCCAGCAAACCGGCCACGTCCAGACTGATGTCCCCAATGATTTCACCTTCTACACGTAGTCGGTTCTGCCGCGCTAGCCATTGATTTTGCGGATCGACGGCGAGCAATTGAGCGCTTTGTTGTGAGGATTGGCGGTAGGTTGCCGACGTCACGATCAATTTGATAAGGGCCTTGCGCGACCAGGCCGAATGTGAATTCTGCACGGCGGAATGATTGATGCCGATAAATTCAGCGGCCAGCCAATTGAGTAACTCTGGATGCGTCGGCGGATCACCACGAACCCCAAAATCGTTGGCGGTCTTGACAATTCCTTCTCCAAATAGGATCCGCCACACATGGTTAACGGTAACCCGCGGAGTTAAAGGATTGTCGGTCGAGACCAGCCAACGGGCTAAGTCGAGCCGATCCGCGCCGCGCTGCGGGTGCCGCGCAACCAGCGGTGGCAAGGTGGCGATGCCCCCCGCGTCAACTGGCGCATCGTTCATGGGTTCGAGGAATTCGCCACGACGCAGCACCAATGTCTGGCGAGGGTCAACGGTCCGCTGCGACAGTACACGTACCGCCATTTCTGGCTTGGGAGGCGCTTGCTTCTCCAGGGCAGCTATTTGTTCCAACTGTTTTTTTAACTCTGCTTCCCCAGCAGCTTGTGCTGGACTGAGTTGATCTTGAGCGATGCGAAGTTGCTCGCGGAGCGCCGCTAGCTGCGTATCGTATCGGGCCTTGGCCTGTTGATACGCCTCGATCTCAGCCGCCGATTTTGGGAGAACGTGATTTTGCTCATCACCATTGTTGTAGAAGGCGAAAAGTTGATAGTACTCGCGCTGGCTGATCGCATCGTATTTATGCGAGTGGCAACGGGCGCAGCCGACGGTGAGGCCCAACCAGACGGCACCCGTCGTTTCCGTGCGATCAAAACAAGCTTCCACTCGGAATTGTTCCTGATCGGTGCCACCTTCCGTGTTGGTGAGGGTCTGACGGTGAAAAGCAGTTGCCAAGCGTTGCCTGTCGCTGGCATCAGGCAGCAGGTCGCCAGCGAGTTGCTCGACGGTAAATTGATCGAAGGGCATATCCGCGTTGATCGCGTCGATAACCCAATCGCGCCAATGGTAGGCATCGGGCCGCGGATTATCTTTTTCATAGCCATCGGAATCTGCGTAGCGGGCCATATCCAGCCAGTGCCGTCCCCAACGCTCACCGAAGTGAGGCGAATCGAGCCAGCGGTCCACCAACTGTTCGTAGGCCAACGGACTTGAGTCGGCGACAAAAGCGTCGACCTCGGCGATGCTGGGGAGTAAACCTAGCAAATCCAAACTGAGCCGACGAATCAGCGTATAGCGGTCGGCTTCCGGCGATGGCGTAAGTCCCAGCGATTCGAGTTTGGCGACTACAAATTGATCGATGGGATTGCGAATTAGCGCTGGATTATCAACTTCAGGAGGAACCACCGTTGGCAGGGGCTGATAAGCCCAATGTGTGTTCTGTATCTCCGCACCCGAAGCAGTTTCTGGCCAGTTCGCACCTGCGTCGATCCATGCGCGGAGCAAGCCAATTTGATCACCTGTCAAAGCAGGACCCTCGGGTGGCATGAGGTGATCTGGATCGACACCTGCGACGTATTGAATCAAGCGACTCTGGGCGCTGTCACCCACTAGAATCGCTTTGCCGGAATCGCCACCTCTTAGCGCGGCTTCGCGAAGATCGAGCCGCAATCCCGATTCCTGTTGTTTGGCTCCATGGCAGGCCGCGCAGTGTTTTTCTATCAGTGGTTGCACGTCGCGCGCAAAATCAACTTCACGCTGACTGGCAAGGGGCAGCTCCACGGCCAACGTCGCTGCTAGGTTATGGAGACAGAATAGCAAAGTGAGCATCGAGGCGGGCTTCATGGACGGGGCTCCAGTGGCATTACGCAGGCGGGAGAGTCCCTGCATTATAGATCATCGCCGCTCCTGGCGGCGCAGGTGGGAACGGTTTACAAGCACGACGCGCCAGCGAGTGTACCGAGAATTCCGGGAAATACACACTCGCTGGCGCGTCGTGCTTGTAGGGGTGATCCTTCGTTAGCCGCTGATGGTGGGCACCGCGATTTCAGAAATGATGCTTTCAAGCACTTTTTCAGCGGTAATCTTGCGCAGTCGACTCTCTGGTTTCAGCAGCATGCGATGACCCATCACCGCCGCCGCCACCTTTTTAACATCATCCGGCAACGCGAAATTGCGGCCCAAAATAGCCGCCATGGCTTGCGCACTGCGGTACAAGGCAATGGAAGCCCGCGGACTCCCACCCAGAGAAAGGGCGTCATGCTGCCGCGAGTCATGGACAATTTGCAGCAAGTACTGTTGAACCTTGGGGTCGACGTAAACCTCGCGTACGGCGCGTTGCGCAGCGCTCAATTCTTCGGCACTGGCAACAGGTTGCAAGCTGTCGATCGGATGCGTCCGCTGCAGCATCTCGAGCATTTTTAGTT
>JBBQRC010000752.1:0-3018 GCA_038215215.1 Pirellulales bacterium | reverse complement strand
CGTGGATCCCGACTGCGGAGCGACTGGAATGGAGTGTTGATTGTAGGACACGGGCCGAGCTCCGTCACGCCCTTGTTAGGCAATGCAAATCGAGCGCCAGGCGGCTTGACGCGGCGGTTGTATTTGCGACCATGCTGCCATGAGAAAAACAACTGCTAGCATCTACGATTATCCGACCTACTACGACTTGGTTTTTGGCAGCGACACGGCGGCCGAGATGCGTTTCTTGACTGCTTGTTTTGAGAAGTACGTCAAGGGCAAGGTGCGGCGTGTCTTTGAGCCCGCTTGTGGAACGGGTCGCTTGCTGTACCGGATGGGTCGCAAGGGAATGGAAGTTGGCGGTATCGACTTAAATGCCAAAGCCATTGATTACTGCAATGAGCGACTGGAGCGGCTCAAGCTGAAGGGACGCGCGCAAGTGGGCGATATGTCTGACTTCTCCGTCAGTCGCCCTGTCGATGCGGCTTTCAATACCATCAATAGTTTCCGTCATCTACCCACCGAGCAAGCAGCCGTTGGACACTTGGAATCTGTGGCCCGCGCCGTGCGGGTCGGTGGAATTTATGTACTGGGACTGCATTTGACTCCTACCCGGGGCGAAACCACCGATGAAGAGAGTTGGTCAGCGCGACGTGGACAGTTGGCCATCAACACGCATATGTGGCCGATTGATAAAAATCCGCGTAAGCGCATGGAGAGATTTGGTATTCGGTTTGACATCTATCAACCGCTAGACATCATGCGCATCGAAGATGTACTGGCCTTGCGATCCTATACGGCAAAACAATTTCGCGAGCTACTGGATTCGGCGTCCAGCTGGAAGGTCGTCGAATTTTTCGACTTTCGCTATGCCATCAAGCAGCCGATTGAGATCGACGCCACCACGGAAGATGTGGTGGTAATTCTCCAGCGTCAGCCAAGCTAGTCGCGGGGGCGATCCCGCAACCTTCTAGATGGTCGCCGACATGTTCTGCTGGGTGCGTTTTACTGAATGCGCTGTCTGGCGGAAACCCACACGCCAACTGCGGCCAAGGCGAACACCGCGGCGATCGAACCGAAGGTGATGGCCAATGTTTCGCGTTCCTTCGCAAAGCGATTGTAGTAATAGAAGTCTGGCTTTTGCTTTTCACCCAGCCCTGACGTCTCATAGTTGATCCAAACCACGGCCAGTTGCTTCATCCCTTGCTCGTCGAAGTTTTGGTTGCCCGCCTCGACTTCCGATTCAACGGTGTAGGAGGGGTCGAGCATGGTCCTTTGCAGCAGGAAGTAGGTGGCGGGGATGGCGGACACTACGCACAGGGCGACGAAAATGGCCAAAAGGGTACCGCGCCAGCCACCCCAAGTGGCGCGATTCGTCGGCGATTCTGGCATGCTGGAGTCTGGGGCGACGGGCAACTCGGCCAAACCCCGCAAGGTGGGGACCTTGATTATTTTGCCGCAACCGCAGGTTAGCTCTTGACCCGCTTGACTGCGCGTCACGCGTAAGCTCTGGCCACATTCGCAGATGATAAGATGTTCCATAGTTTAGATTTCGGGGGCTTAAAAGTAGAAATGAAAGTGCAGAATCCGAACTCTCGTCAAGATTGTGACTGGACCAGCCAATTGGTGCAGTTAAAATTAACTTCGCTGAGTCGGAGCGATCCGAACGACTGACAGGCAGAAACTCGCCAGCACGATTGACTGGCGGAGGTTGCGCCGAGGCAGAGCGTTTCGGATTGGATTGATTCAGCCGACCCACCGCGGGGATGGAATCTGCGGTTAGGTTTGGCGGATTGGTGAGCGATTGGACCCAAGGTTTTGAGGTTCGGTTGGCTGTAGGGGGGTGAACGGGGTTAAGTTGAAAATAAGCACGCCTAATTTAAATTAGACCGCTCAGAAAATTTGACGGTAGGGTGATTCCTGAACAAAACATCGGGCTGCTTTTTCACTGTTCCTGACCACACACATTGGGACTTGTTGGAATTCATTGGGGTTATACGAGATAGCTAATTGGAAGCGCTGGCCGACCGGAGTTGGCTCGGTTGAAATTTGGCTTACTTGAATTTGACTTATTTGAAGTCGTGTGTTGGTAAATTAGCTCCCGTGTCAGGCTTCCGCGTCGGCGGAAACTCACTAAATGCTGGCGATAAATTGATTTGTCGTATGGACGTTGGGAACGCAAGTTCCTTGGTCGTTCCGGGTTGTACGTTGGTAGTTGTCCCACGGATCGCGCTGCTAGCCGATGGTGCTGTGAAATCACGCACATCGCCAGCCACCAGCCACTCTACCTCCATGAATTGCCTGCACTTTAAGCTGAGCATTTGCCATGCGCATCTTGCGCGATCGATTCGCGCGAAGCAATGGCTACGCCTTGCCCAACTGCAACCTTTTACAATTTACTGCTGTTAGCCGGAACGCGTCATAGTAAGTGGTAAGCTTGTAGGTGATTGATATTTAAATCACCTTTACGCCACCGGTACATAGTAGCACCTAGATCACTTTGGCTTCAGAGGAGTATCGCCTTGTTCGACGCAATGCTGGACGAATTCGATGACGACGCCCCGCGCGCTGACGAAGACATGGAGAATTACCAGAAGCTTTCGCTGGAAGATGATGAAACTGGCGAAGCGGATGTAGTCTCTGATGACGACGGTCTGGCGGCTGAGGGTGAAGTTCAGCTTGAAAGTGACGAGGAG
Organism: Pirellulales bacterium; assembly: GCA_038215215.1. GTDB lineage: Bacteria > Planctomycetota > Planctomycetia > Pirellulales > Pirellulaceae > Aureliella. The sequence continues at coordinate 343 of JBBQRC010000752.1, read as the reverse complement.
CTGTTGGCCGCCGCTGAAGAAGAGGCGGAAACTTGGTCTGATGATCCGGTTCGCATGTACCTGACGCAAATGGGCGAGATCCCGCTATTGACACGGGACGAAGAAATCCGTTTGGCGAAGGCTATTGAAGTTACGCGACGACGATTTAGGACAAAGCTTCTCGAGTGCGATTATGTAATGCAGTTTGCTTACAAGATCCTCAGGCGGGTTCACACCGGTGAACTGCCGTTTGATCGCACCGTGCAGGTTTCTGTGACAGACAAATTGGAAAAGGATCAGATCCTTGGCCGCTTGCCACACAACCTGAAAACGTTGGATGTCTTGCTCAAGCGAAATGCACGCG
>JBBQRC010000751.1:0-3060 GCA_038215215.1 Pirellulales bacterium | reverse complement strand
GTGCCGATATTCAGCAAACTGCGTCGTGAGAAGGCTTCAGAGAAGCGGATGTTTCGGCGTTGCGGCATTTTGCATGTTCTTACAAAGGGGCCTAACTGACTGACCTCAAGCTCGTGATTACTTGTTACCATTAATTTCGCCAAAAATCTATCGAGTAACTCGAACGCTTCGCAATTTGACCGAAATCGCCCGTATTTATGCGATGTTTCGATCGCTAAATACGCCGATCTCGGAAGCTCTCTGGCTTTGAGCTTAACCTATGAATCAACCACCAAACAGAAAAGTTAGCGAGAGACGCAATGGCGCAAAGCCGCAGAGAGGAAGAGACGCAGAGAAGCAGAGACGAGGGGAGGCGACAACAGAGTGGTCAACAACTTTGGTGAAATCTACGTCCAAGACGGTTTCCATCGCGCCGTAAACCGCTTGTGAGACGACTACTCTTTACTCTTCCTCCGCGTCTCTCTGGCTCTGCACCTCTGCGCTAAATTCAACTGTCACACTGCTGACCGAATAGAAAAGTTGGTGAAGAGACGCAACGGCGCGGAGGCACAGAGAGAGGAAAAAACGAAAGCCAATGATCGTGGCGGGCTCACATGTACCTTGGCTAAGCCCGCATACGAATAACTGCCATCAAAGTTGACTTGATCGATTGTGATCGAGTGCAGCTTGCAGGAGTCAGTATCCCGCAGGAGTCTTAAGAACGTTTCATGCAGCACTGCTTAAACTTCTTACCGCTGCCACATGTGCAGGGCGCATTTCGGCCAGTTTTGTTGGAAGGACTGCTGTTTGTCAATCGCTGCTGTCCGACGAGCCGAACTGTCCATGGTTGGTTCGGTTCTTGGTATTGCACGCGTGAAGAGCAACCGTTGCGTAAACAGGCACGAATCACTGGCGCAGGGTCGAAGAAGCCCTTTTCGTCTGGCACTGCTCCAGTCAAGAGCCGCTTCGTTACTTCGTCTCGCTTGTCATTCGGCAGCACCCCAACAGGCAGTGCCGCTCCCCCTGTCATAAAGAATCCATCATGAAAAACCAATCGAGAAGCGAATACCAGCCCCACCTGAGCACTAATCCCAAAGCCGATATCCACGACTAGCAAAACTTTATGCGATAGCAAGTCCCGCACTGTCACGCCGAGACCACGTTCGACTGATTCCACGACGAACAGCGAGTAGATCGCCTGTTGCATGGCTTTAAGGCAAGCCATTTCATCCGATTCTGGGTCGGGCGGCGAATCAATGAGATATTGCTCGAAGGCATTGCGCCCCTTGTGGCGGACATCGTAAATGCAATAGTCCATCAAGACCGCAGTTTCACCCTCAGCACCAAAAACCAGCTCGCCGCGTTGCAGGATTCCCAGCCTCTTTGCCCCATCGTGAAGAACGACTTTGGAAAGCCGTTCAACTAATTTCTGGTTAAGGTTGCGACCGACCATTCGCCGATGCTGGTAGCGTGATATTACTTCGCTCCGGTTATCGATTTGTAGCGCACCACCGTCCCGTCGAAATAGATCAAACAAGTTCATGGCTCCACACTCCTTTTCCTTGCTTCCAGTCTACCGGATGCCGACGCCCTTCAAAAGTGCGTGACCAAACAAAGTAGATTACATTGCCATGATCCCCTTCCAATCATCAATCATGTTCACGTAAGGTACCACAGCGAGAGCTCCCGCGCTGGAACCACCATCCTCGAACAACCTGCGATTCAAGGTGAAACTTCATGACTCCTTATGTCTCAACCGTAATTGCCCTACTCAGCGTGGCTTTTACATTTGCCGCCGAACCCACGCAGCGCGATATCGAATACGCCCGCGTCGGCGATTTTTCTTTGAAGCTGGACCTACATCTTCCGCAGCAAGCCGACGCACCACTGGTCGTCTATGTTCACGGCGGCGCATGGCGTGGTGGATCGAAATCCGATGTGCCAATTATGAAGCTGATCGACCACGGTTTCGCGATTGCGAGCGTAGACTATCGCCTGTCGACGCAGGCACCGTTCCCCGCGCAAGTCCATGACATCAAGGCGGCGATTCGCTTCCTGCGTGCAAGCTCGGAGCAGCTCCACATCAACGCTCAGCGCATCGCCATCATAGGTTCCTCGGCGGGAGGTCACCTCGCCGCGCTCGTCGGCGTGACAAACGGCGACAAGGAACTCGAAGGTAGCGTGGGCGGTTATTTGGCTCAAAGTAGCGCAGTGCAATGCATTGTCAGTCTTTACGGGGCGTCGAACCTGCAAACGATCCTATCTCAGAGCACCGAGACCGGCCTGAAAATGCGAGTGCCCGCGTTGCAGTTGTTGCTCGGCGGTCAGCCGACGGATAAGCCCGAACTCGCGAAGCTGGCGAGTCCCGTCGCGCATCTCGACAAGCATGATCCACCGCTGATGCTGATCCACGGGAATGCCGATCCGCAAATGCCGCCGCAGCAGTCGTGGGAGTTCGCGCAGGCTTACGAAGTGCTGAAGCTGCCCCTGCAGTACATCCTCGTCGCAGGCGGCAAGCACGGTGGGGCGGAGTTCTACAATACGGAGCGCACGACGATCATGGCCACATTCTTAAAGCCTCACCTCCAGCCGTGAAACTCCTCATTAAAACGCCTCCCTGAAAGCCAGCTTACGCTGCAGCATCTCTTGGCCTCCAAAGTAACAAAGCTTACCGATTCTGCGCAATGTAGGTTTTTGTCCGCCATCGCGTCTCCATCGGGGTTACCGACTTCCTACACTCCTGCGTAACCCTTTTGAATGCACACACGTTCCTCTTTCAATGTTTGGATTTTGTTATGCAAGACATCGTCGATACCGCTGTAGGTGCTGGTAGTTTCAAGACACTTGTCGCAGCCGTAACCGCTGCCTCCCTCGTCGACACCCTCAAGAGCGCTGGGCCTTTTACGGTATTTGCGCCAACCGACGAAGCTTTCGCAAAACTTCCAGCTGGAACCGTTGAATCCTTGTTGAAGGATGTCCCAAAGCTGGCTGCCATTCTCAAGTACCACGTCGTCTCTGGCAAAGTGCTAGCCGCGGACGTAATGACTATGGATGGCAAATCAGCACCAACGGTTCAGGGGA
>JBBQRC010000750.1:0-3071 GCA_038215215.1 Pirellulales bacterium | reverse complement strand
CCTCCCGCCGTGGCTTCGTAAAAGGCGTCTCCGCGGCCGGAGCCGCTGGTTGTGTACTAACTTCAGGCCGCTACGCTTTCGGCTACCAGTCACCTAGTGAACGCCCGGTCTTTGCAACGATTGGGCTCCGCAATCAAGGTTGGGCAATCACCAGTAAGTCGTTTGGTTTCGCCGATTTTGCCGCGCTCGCTGACGTCGACGCCAACGTCTTGGCGGAAAATGTGGAGAAGGTGGAGAAAAACCAGGGCAAAAAACCGGATGCCTACAAGGACTATCGTTCTATCCTTGATCGCAAGGATATCAACGCGGTGATGATCGCCACTCCGGATCATTGGCACACCAAGATCGCCGTCGAGGCGATGTACGCAGGGAAGGATGTCTATTGTGAAAAGCCTCTGACGCTAACGATTGCCGAAGGTAAGCTGATTGAGAAGGTAGTAAAGGAAACGGGCCGAGTTTTCCAGGTTGGCACGATGCAGCGATCGGAATCGGATCAACGTTTCCTACAAGCCGTCGCGCTGGTCCAGAATGGTCGAATAGGCAAAGTACGAAAGGTAACTTGTGGGATCAATGGCATGGAAGCGTCACCAGTCATTCCGGTTGTAGCCGTGCCGCAGGAACTGGACTGGGACTTGTGGCTTGGCCCAGCACCCAAAGTCGATTACCGGGCGCTTCCCGAAATGCGTACCGGTTACGGAGGTGGCGTGCCGCTGTTTAGCAATTGCCATTACGCCTTTCGAAATTGGCATGAATACTCTGGCGGAAAACTCACCGACTGGGGTGCTCACCACGTCGACATCGCCTGCTGGGCGTTGGGTGCGGGGGACACGGGCCCCAGCAAAGTGACCCCTGTCGAATACCAATTGCCGGTCGCCTACAAAGATGGAAATCCGCTGGTCCACGACCAATATAACGCGGCCACCAGCTTCAATATCAAAGTGGACATGCCGAACAATGTCGAAATGATCATTACCAGCGAAGGGGACAACGGCATTCTGTTTGAAGGGACGGAAGGTCGTTTCTTCGTCAATCGTGGCAAGATCACCGGCAAGCCAGTTGAAGACCTGAAAGACAAGCCACTACCCGATGGTGCGATCGAAAAGGTCTACGGAGGAAAAGTGAGCGAAAATCACACTGCGAATTTTATCGAAGGAATGAAAGCTCGCAAGCAACCGATTTCTGATGTGTGGACGCACAACCGAATGCTTGAGATTTGTCATCTGTCCAACATCGCCATGCGTTTGGGGCGGCCGCTCAATTGGGATCCGGCCAAGCGTGAGATAGTTGGCGACGACCAAGCGAACGCCTTCCTGTCACGTGAGAATCGTAAGGGATTTGAAATCAACGTGTAGCGTATCCCCGCTGGACCTCGTCGAGTGACCCAGCCGCTTTTGACACTCCCGTAGCGGAGCTCGTAAAGAGCAGCGGCGCTGCTTAGTGCCGCTGATAATCTAGACGGCTGCCGCTACGCCTCAGCGTTTGGCAAATTCACGGATGTTGCTCAAAGACAAATGCTGGGTGATATTTGACGAATAATAGACCTGCTCTAGTTGGCCATCCTCGGAGACCAGGAAATCGGCTGGCAGAGTACGAATATCTCCGTCCATCTCGCCTGGCATGTGCCCTGTGAAAAAAGCCCACATGGCCCGCGGATGAATAAGCGAGACTAACATACCAGGTGTCGAATACTCAATGCCGTAAGCCTGGTAGGCCTGCAACGTTGGATCTACCGCAATCGGAAACGGTACGTTGCGAGAACCGTATTGATCGAATGTCCGCTCAGCGGTGGACCGAAAAATCGCTAGAACTTTTAGGTTCTGGCTGGCAAGATTCGCATAGCTTTTAGCCAGTTCTTGGATATGCAAATTGCACAGCGGACAGGCCGCATACCGGTGAAATGAGATCAGCAGTTTGCTGCCACAGAAGTCTGCCAGGCGAATGGGTGCACCGCTACGGCTGTCCGTGACTTCAAAATCGGGTGCTGACTGGCCGGTTTGTAGACGCATGCTGTCGTCACGAGTTGAAAATGGCGGTGCGAAACGCTGGGGAGCACTCGATCGGTTGCCCGCACGCCCCGCGGAAGATCTCCGGCTAAATATATCCTGCGGACAAGTTGTGAGGGGACCAGCAAGGGACTAGGTTTGGCACAAAACGTCAGACTGCCGACTATTGCCTGACCCTGCGGTCCGCAAATCACCATGCGGTCCGCAAATCTCGAACTCCGGACCGAAATTCCGCTGAAAAGCAGTGGTTTAAGCTGGGGCATGCGGATCAGCAGCAATTCCTTTGGCTTAGAGTCCTATTACAGCACTGATTTAGGTGAACTAGCCGCCCTTAAGCTGTCATCGCCGCGTCTTTGGAGACAATTTCACAGCGGTTTCGCTACAATCAGTGAAACCACCCTATTAAGACGAATGATTGCAACTCATGGCGGGCACACCCCCTCCCGATCGACCGCGGCCCCCCGAAGACGCAACCCGTCTCTCCCACGGCGATGACGAGTCCGACGGCGATTTTGAACTGCACGAGTTCTTGGCTCCCAACCACGCCAACGCCGCCGGCCCGTTAGGCGTTTTAGGCGAATATCTACTGTTAGAGCGGATCGGCCTAGGCGGCATGGGTGAAGTCTTCCGCGCCGAGCATAGGACAATGAACCGGCAGGTCGCGGTAAAGATCCTGAGTCGGAAGATCGCGGACAAGCCACAATTACTTCAGCGGTTTTTTGAAGAGATTCGCGCCGTTGCCAAACTGATGCACCCGAACATCGTCACCGCTTTTGATGCGGGCAGCCAGGAAGGGGTCCATTATTTGGTGATGGAGTTGGTGGAAGGCGAGAACCTTTCACATCGTGTTGCCCGTCAAGGACCATTTTCAACAGCCGAAGCGGTTCATGTATTGGAACAGGCCGCGAGCGCACTCGACTACGCACATCGACTGGGGATCGTGCATCGGGACATCAAACCCAGCAATCTGATGATTACGCAAGACGGTAAGCTCAAAATCCTCGACTTCGGTTTGGCCATGTTTGCGAAGACGGCTGCCACAGCGCCGTCGATCGGTAAACGCATGTT
>JBBQRC010000749.1:0-3075 GCA_038215215.1 Pirellulales bacterium | reverse complement strand
GCACCGCTGATGCTGGTAGGCGCGCTCCCCAACGCCCCCGAGCTGCCACTGGATAGCGAATTCCCCTTCTTTCATGGCTCCCGAAACTTCATGCACTTGGGATATCAGATCTATTCGTTAGGCTTTCAAAGTCAAAATAGCGAAGCCGCCAAGCCGATGGTCTTCACTTGTACATTGCTATTGATCTTGATCGTCGCGGCACTCAACTTAACGGCGATATTCCTGCGTTCGCGATTGCGCCGACGCTTCCTGGGAAATCAGTTCTAAACAAAAAATCGAACGCATATGAGCCAACTTGAACCAACCAATAGCTTGCCCCCCTTGAGCGGTCGTAGTACGCCCGGCAAACGTAGCCGTTTGGAAGCGATTGCGGCTGGCGAAAAGGTGGAAGCGGTCATTCACGAGAAAGTCCTCAGCGCCGAACCAGCCATTGAGGTCCAGCACTTCAGCTTGTGGTATGGCAAGAAGCAGGCTATCCATGAAATTAGCATGCCGATTCCACGTGGCAAAATCACCGCCTTGATTGGTCCCAGCGGTTGCGGGAAGTCCACCTTGCTGCGAAGTGTCAACCGCATGAACGATTTGATCGACGGCTTGACAATCCGTGGTGATATTTTGCTTAGTGGTGACTCCATTTTTGCCCCTGGGGTCGACGTCATTGAACTGCGCAAACGCATGGGGATGGTGTTCCAGAAGCCCAATCCATTTCCGATGAGCATCTTCGAGAACGTGGTATATCCGCTGCGAATTGACGGACAACGCGACCGTAAAGTGTTGAGCACCGTGTGCGAGCAGAGCCTCAAAAGTGCAGCGTTGTGGGAGGAAGTGCGTGAACGACTTCCAGAAAGCGGCTTGGGCCTCTCAGGTGGCCAGCAACAACGTCTGTGTATTGCTCGGGCCATTGCGAGCGATCCCGAAGTGCTCTTGCTCGACGAGCCCTGTTCCGCACTTGACCCACTCGCTACCGGCAAAATCGAAGATTTGATCGACGACCTGCGCGGCGAATACACCGTCTTGATCGTGACGCACAACATGCAACAAGCTTCGCGTGTGAGCGACTACACGGCTTTCATGTACCTTGGCCGCCTGATCGAGTTTGGGGAAACATCGCAGATTTTTCAGAAACCACACCTCAAAGAGACCGAAGATTATGTGACCGGTCGGTTTGGCTAAGTTCCAGTTTCGCACTTTTTTGGAGTGCGGTGATTCATCACCGCTTTGGCTTTCCCTCAACGTCCAGAACCGCTTGGCAATTTTCGCTCTGGGTCGCGACCGCTGGGATGTCACAAATTCACACACGAGTGCTGCACACGCTTGAAAATCAGAGCTGCGTATCCCTTTACTGTCGAGCCTCGAGTTCGGCAGTCAGTTCCAGTTGTTCACCGTTGCGAAGAATGGAAATCTTCACAGGTTCGCCAATCGGAGACTGCTGCACAATTTCCGCGAAGTTTGCAGCGGTAATCTGCTCGTTGCCAATGCGCATGATCAAGTCCCCCGGCTTTACGCCGGCCTTTTGCGCGGCGCGATTGTAGACGACCGACTCAACTTGCACCCCCAAGCCGGGCGCAAGCTTAAATTCTTCAGCGACATCCGGCGGTAACTGGAACGCACGTACACCCATTTGTGCGCGGCGAACTTTCCCATGCTCTTCGAGTTCCCGGCGAATCCATTTGGCGCGCGAAATGGGTATCGCAAAACCAACTCCTTGAAATACTCCAGTCCGCGACGTAATGGCGGTGTTGATACCGATCACTTTGCCATCCAGATCTAGGAGCGGACCACCGGAGTTGCCAGGGTTGATAGCAGCATCCGTTTGCAAAAACACTCCCTGCACATCTTGCGACAAGCGTTGCATTCGCTCGGTGCGGCTGATGATGCCCGCGCTTACGGATGCATCCAATTGAAAGGGGCTGCCAATGGCCAAGACCCAATCGCCCACATGCAATTGGTCGGAATCCCCCAGCTCGGCTGCCGGGAACGGCTCGTCGGATTTGATTCGCAAGATCGCCATATCGCTGGCCGGATCTGACTTGATTTCCTCTGCCCTGTACAGATGCCCGTCGTACAATCGCACATCTACACGGCTGGTATCCGCGATCACATGGTGATTGGTTAATATCAGCCCATCGGCGCTAATGATCACTCCCGATCCTGACGAAGCGTATTTTTGAGATTCGCTCCCACCGATGATATTCAACATCGGTTGCTCTTTGTTTTCGATTTGCCCCAGCAGAGTCACCACGGCGGGGAGGTTCTTTTCCGCTGCCATACGAAAAGCGTTGGACAATACCCTGGCACTGGCGACTCCGGCATTGCCCGATGAACTCGAACCATCGTCTGCACTCACTGAAGTTGCCCAGTGAGCGTTGAGGCCACAAGCAAACACTGCGATAACTATCAATAAAAGACTGTTGCGCATGCGGACAAACGAAAACATGTTTACCTCCGTTGAGTCGGTTGGAAAGGCGACTCAGCTTCTTGTTGGGTGGGTTATTTTTGAAACCGTGGAGCTCGGCTCCCAAGCGACGAAACTTTACATCCGAAACTCTTCGTCTTCTTGATTGTGCCGCTCTTTGGTTCGTTGATCGAGAAAGTTAACACCCATGTGCAACGCGTTGACAAGGATACCCAGCAGCAGCGGTGCAGAGTAGCAAAAGAGCACAAAAGTGATTTGTGCTTCTCGGCTGTCCGCGGTGTCGACCGATTTGGATTGTCGACCCAGCCAGGCGTCCAACTCTGTCGTAATTGCAGGGACGTTTAGCGCATTGTAGACCAACAGTCCAACTCCGGCTCCCACCACCATCAACAGTAACAGCAAAACGGTGGTGAAGGACAGCTTCGGTTGGAAAGGCTTCAAAAATGGCGATTCGACTGGCGGCTTCAACGCTTGTTTTCCAGGGGCAAATGGGTTTCCGGAGGCATTGATTATAACGGTCACGGAGTGGCCCGCGGTGCAGCCTGGCGAAAATGCGATTGGATTATGACCGGACGCCGACGAGCGGCTAGACTCGCAGTAGCTTTTAGTTGCCCATTTGGCGCCCGACCTGGCGAATTAGCGGATGTTAAGTGTCCGTG
>JBBQRC010000748.1:0-3090 GCA_038215215.1 Pirellulales bacterium | reverse complement strand
AACTTCCAGCGGCGGTCACGCACCGAAACACTGCGGCTGAACTGGTCCTTTTCCCAACCTGGGCGAGGGTCGTAAAAACTGTAAATCCATTCACGTTGGTCGGCAACCTGCTTGCCGGTCAGCACGTCGGCGAAGCTCTTTCCGTCAAGTTTCTTGGTCGCTGGAGAGGTTTTGCCGGCGATATCCATCAGCGTTGGGATGAAGTCGGTCGAGTCGACTAATCGCTCGGAAACCCCGGATTCAATCTTGCCGGACCAGTTCGCGATCAACGGTACGTGGGTACCTGCATTCGTCGTCATGCCCTTTCCGCCAATGACCACTCCGTCGTTGGTTTGCGATTCGGTACCAAGGTGTGTGCCGTTGTCGCTGTAAAACAGAATCAGCGTATTCTCGCGAAGCCCCAGGTCATCCACTTCCTGAACAATGGCTCCGACACACTTGTCCAAGTACTCAATCATATCTTTCAGATAACGCGGGTCTTCCTCCAATCTCTTTTGCGGATCCTGCCAATCATCACTATCCGGCGTGGGGTTGGATGGCCAGTGCGGCAGGACCATCGGATAGTAGACAAAGAACGGTGCTTCTCCTTCTACCTTCATGAATCGTTTGATGCTCTCAACCCAAACATCGGGTCCATAGCCATCGGGTTTGGTTTTGAGTTCGCCGTTCTGCAGCCAAGTCGGGTTTGCGTAACGTGAACCCTTGTCTTCGGTGTGTAGGGAATGAAAGAGACTATAGAAATCGAAACCGGCATCCTTGGGATGCATGCCGGTTCCTCGCCGCAGTTTGCCGCCGGGATATTCAGGAGGATCGTAACTTTGCAGTTGCCACTTGCCCGCGATCAGACTTCGATAGCCTACCTCGCCCAAGTAATGCCCAATCGTTTTGGCTTTCGGGTCAAGAATACCAAAGCTTAACCAATTGCGGTCGTTGTAGAGACCGGTCATCAACTGCAATCGAGTATTGGTACACAATGGCTGCGCGTACGCATGAGAAAATCGTATACCCGTAGCCGCCAATTGGTCTAAGTTTGGTGTCGCGTAGCTACGTCCGCCATAGCAACCAAGCCCTTCAACCCCGAGATCATCAGCCATGATTAGCACGATGTTCGGCGGGGCGGTCGGGTTCGCAAATACTCCATCGCCAACTGTGGATGTAGTCTCTGTGGCGAGTTGCTCCACACCATTGGCTAGGCTCGTCCAGATAACACAAGCGAATAATGCTGAGAGTGCAAGGGTTCGTGCCATCAAATGAGCTTTTGTATAATTTTCATTCGCATAAGTTGCCCGCCTGACAAAACAGGTTGTCCAGAAGCTAATCGCGCGCCGCGAATGAAATTGGATGATTGTTTCAACAAAAATCTTGATTTGCTGAATTATTGGAGAAATCGTCCAAAATCTTGCGCTGGCAGCGATTACCTAACATCGCGATACTCGACCCAGAACGAAATCGTCGGCAACCCACATCATTACTGCCCCCTTAAACCCTCTAGGAACACAGTCCCGTGCCTGCTACGCCAGATGAACCAGAAAGCAACGTTGCCAGCGAAGAGGCATTCATGCGATTGTTCCTGCAATCTGAGCGGCGACTTCTCGGATTCATTCTATCATTGGTTCCGCATCTGGCCGACGCCGAAGACCTACTGCAGGAGACATGCTCGATCATGTGGAGCAAGTTTGAGCAGTTTGAACCAGGCACCGAATTCGTCGCCTGGGGAATCTCGATTGCCCGCTACCGAGTTTTGACTTACCGCCGCAAAGCGGCTTCGGGTCGCGTCTACTTCAACGAGAAGCTGATGCACCAAATCGCCGACGCCGCAGCCGATGTTTCGTCCCAAAGTGATTCGCGACTTGCGGCCCTGCAGTCGTGCTTGGCAGGCCTTCGGGAAAAAGACCGCGAGCTGATTCGATTGCGCTACTTTGCCGACAACTCGACGAAGCAGACCGCCGATCAACTGGGCCGCAGTGTTGATTCGGTCTACAAGTCGCTGAATCGAGTCCATGATTCCCTGCTGTGGTGCATTCGACAGTCGCTACAAACAGAAGGCTAGAACCTATGAAACTTCCAGATGAACACGAACGCTTGCTGGAGTTAATCGGCTTGGTGCGCGATGGCGCTTTGAGCGACTCGCAGACCACCGAACTCGAAGGCATTCTTGAAAACGATCCCGTGGCATTGGCATACTACGTTGAGTCCATCGACGTGACGACGATGCTTTATCGACAGCAGGGCATCGTTGTTGACGATCAAGTCGCAGATAACTCTCGCATTGTCACGCCTGCGTCCGTCGTTGCCAACCGTCGGCGTTTATGGACGCATGCTGGCTGGCCCGCCGCGATATGTGCGAGCATTGCAGTCGGTGTCCTGGGCGGTCGGATGTTGTTGCCCATAGATAATTCATCGACGCAGCCGCATGTTGCGGCAATCACAAACACCGATCACGAAGTTGCAACTCTCAGCTTTGCCACGGGCTGTCGATGGGATTCGGATGAACAATTGCGATACGACGGCCAGCGTCTAACGGCAGAAACGCTCCAACTGACTGATGGTGTTGCAGTGGTTCATTTTGATTGCGATGTGCGACTTACTATGGAAGGCCCTGCGCAGTTGGTCTTGGCAGGCGTGAATCGCGCGATGCTGCGTTACGGAAAGGTCGTCTTCAGCGGCGATGGTGACTTGGAGCGTTTCACCTTGGAGACTCCTTTCTCGACGATCCAAGACGAGGGGACTGAGTATGCCGTCAGTGTCGATCGATCAGGCGAAGTGGGCGAAGTTCACGTGTTCGATGGACGAGTGACTTGCGAGCCTTTGGTACAGAAGTCGATCGAGGCCACGAAAGAATTGATCCAAATCGACGCAGGCGACGCTAGACGGTTTACGGGAGCTAGTTCAATCGAAACCATCGCATTGGCTGCAAATCGATTTATCCGTCAGTCAGGTTTGCAATCCGAATCAACCGACTCCGCTGTGACCGTTGAGTCATTCGCGTACGACACGGATTCCGTGGCTGGCCAAAACGGTGGCATCGGTTGGCAGCAAGCTTGGTCTCAGAGCAGTCGTTTCGCAACCAATCCAGGTGCGGTGATACGA
>JBBQRC010000747.1:0-3090 GCA_038215215.1 Pirellulales bacterium | reverse complement strand
GCCACGGTGCCTTTCGGTGCCAAATCGTCCTTCGCTCCGCCTTTGCCAAAAAGCGTAGCCGGCCAACCGAGTGGTTCGGGATTTATTTTGGTTAACTCATCAAACAGGCTTGCCTCGACGCCATCAAAAAACGTCATCGTCACAATCTGTTTTTTGTCATCGACGGCATCCACCCAAGCGGGCAATCCTCGCTCGCGAATGTGCAACTGATGTTGTTCCATTTGTTGGGCGGTCGCCAGTTTGCGACTCGCGTTGTCTAGATAAATATCCAAGATGCGGCCAGGCCCAAACAGCCCAACCCAAGTCAAGTTGAACTGCACCAATTGATCCTTCGCCAGTGATTCGAGCGTTGCAAATCCGTGCGCTCGGAATACCCGCGTGCGGCCTAGTAGGTCGAAAACTTTGGGTTCGCTGATCGTTTTGCCATCGTGCTGAAGTGTGACGGTTAGCTTCTTAGTTTCGAGGTCAACGCTGTCAATTTTCCAAACCTGTTGTTGTCTCGCGCGGTGACTGAAATCGTCTTCGACGCGGATGCAGCGCCGGAAAGCCGCTTCCGGCGAAATGCGATCATGGAAAACAGCCAGCGGCGGGCGCGGGTCCGCTTCGTCTTTCAGGTAGCACCAGGTGTGCAGATGTGTACCCAGAGGAATGTCACATAACGCAGCCGGTGCGGCGTTGTAATAGATAGAACCGTAGGGCAACATATCCAGTGGCAGTGGCAAGTCCCAGACGCCTCGCTGCTGCGAATCATTGCGATCGACGCGAATCGCCAATTGCCGTTCCGCGTGATCCATGCGGATGAGTTCGCCTTGGATGTAGTGAGCGGAACCTTCCGGAGGGAATTGGCCGCTGACAAGATTGAACCACGGTAGATTCTTGTCAGCCCCATCGTCGGAGCGGAATTTAGGTTCTTCTGCTGCGCCGACGGTAGCGGTTGCAACATAGCAAATGCATACAAGCACAAAGCGCAAGCGAGTGAGCTTCGCAATGTGATCGTGTACCCACTCGCCGGCGCTTTTTGCTAGCAAAAAAAACATCTTTCGCATAGTTTAAGCCACCACTTCGGAAATCACGCCAAGGCTGTCCTGGAACTGTACTGTTTCCACGCCACAGCGTTGCTGCATCGTCAGCAACAGATTGCTCAGTCGAGCGTTGTCGTCAACCGGACGCCCGCAAATCTTGTAATGATCGTTAGCCACAGCCACGTTGTACTTACCGATCTTCGGAAGATTGAAGTCAACGTGTTGACCATGCTTCACACCGAGCTTCCGTCCGCCCGCATACAACGTCGGCAGGTTCGCATTCCCGTGGCTATGTCCATAGGACATCCCACTGCCCCAAAGCACCTGCGTGGTATCCAACAAATTCCCATCATCGTCTTGATGTGCCTTTAGCTGATCGAGGAAATAGCTGAACTGTTCGACATGGAATGTGTCGGTTTGAGTCAGGCGACGCAGTTGTTCGGGATCGCCGTTATGATGCGAAAGCCCGTGTCGAGTTTGTGAGATGCCGATATCAGGAATGGCTCCCCCGTTGGCTTCGCTGCCAATCATGCAGGTGATGACGCGAGTTGTATCGGTACGCAACGCCAGAACCATCAAGTCATAGAACAGCCGGTGATATTCACGAACCTGATCCTGATTCATCTGGCGAGTAAATCGGCTGGCGACAGAATTGTCCAACGTTGGGCGTGGCACATCGAGCCAAGCCTTGGCCTTTTCGGTTCGCAATTCGACTTGCCGCACCGCCGACAGATATTCGTCTAGCTTGTTGCGATCTTCCGCGCCAAGATTGTCGCTTACGCTTCGCGCATCGCTCAGCACTGCGTCCAGAATACTCCCACGACGATTCAAGCGTCGACCCGCAACGTCTTTTCCGCCAGCCTCCTCGCCAAACAGGCGTTCAAAAATCGACTTCACATTTCGCTCGGCCGGTAGCTGAATTCCGTCGCGGGACCATGCCAATGAGAATCCGTCGATCGCCATCTCAAGCGACGGAAAACGGGTGAACTCACCTAGCACCTCCGCGATCAATTGGTCTGCCGAAACGGTGTTTCGGAACGCGCCGCCATTGCTGGGCACATCCGCGCCCGTCAACCAAACCTGGTCGCAGTTGTGAGCCTTGCCAATGACTAGCGGATGATGCAGACCACTGATGGGAGTAATATCCTGGCGGTGACGTTCCAGTGACTGTAGCGGTGCGGTAAGTTTATAATCCGCACCGGACTGTTCGATCTGCCAAGTCAGAGTGTTCACGCCATTGGGAATGTACAGAAAGACACTGCGTTTCGGCGGCTTTGACTGGGGAGACCCCGTCGCACCGTAACTCGGCAACTGCATGCAATTTAGCATCGGCAAAGCAATGCTTGCCCCAATCCCACGCAGAACGCGACGACGGTTTAAAAGCCATTTATTAGTCTGAATGTTCATAGCGGTTAAATTTCAGATTTCAGATTTCAGATTTTGGATTTTCGATCTCAGAGGTTGGAGTTTAGCTACTCGCCCCTCGCCACTCACCCCTCGCCACTCGCCACTCGCTACTCGCCACTCGCCCCTAAAACCCCTAGCGTTTCTGAAAGAGCTCTGAGAGCACCAAAGCCTCGAGGATGTCTGCGAGCCGATAGTCCTTCTCACGACTAATTCGGGCGATTTCTTTCAAGTCATCGCGATCTTCAAAAGTCATCGTGCGGCGCAAGCCATAAATAGCTAGTTTCTCGATGAACGCCGCATTGAACACATCCAGATCGGACATCAATAACTGCTTCAACTCTTTGGCGTTAGCAAATCGCCTCCCGTCCTGCAGTACGCCGCTAGCGTCGACTGGTGGATCTTCTCCGGTTCCCTCAACTTGCTCGTGCGTGCGCCACTGGCCGATCGCGTTGTAATTGTCGAATGCCATGCCCAGTGGATCTATGGTCCTGTGGCATGCAGCACATCTAGGATCCTGTATGTGAGCCTGCAGTTTCATCCGTAGCGTTGCCTTAGGGGCATCTATTGGGCTCGGCTCGATGGGATCCACATTCGCTGGCGGAGGCGGTGGCGTTTTGCCGAAAATAGCTTCCGACAACCACACGCCGCGATGAACTGGTCG
>JBBQRC010000746.1:0-3092 GCA_038215215.1 Pirellulales bacterium | reverse complement strand
ATCGTGCAGTTTTACTTGTGTCATCCAGCTAATCAGCCCATTGAAGATGCGGCTGGGGAACACTTTGTGCCAGGGGTCGTGGCGAACCTTCTTCCAGCCGCTGACGACATCAAAGCCTTCGTCCAGTTTGGACAAGAGGTTTGGAATCTCGCGCGGATCGTCTTGGAGGTCGGCGTCCATCGTGATCACTCTTGATCCACGCGCCCGTTCAAAACCAGCCGCGAGGGCCGCCGCTTTGCCAAAGTTACGTCGCAAGCGAACTCCGCGTACCCAGGTGATCTGCCGCGTTAGTTGCTCTATCTTCGTCCAGGATTGATCCGAAGAACCGTCGTCGATCAGTAGCACCTCAAAGGGCAAATTGTTTTGCGATGCGACCTGGCCAATACAGCCAATCAGTTCATCCAAACTGTCTTGCTCGTTGAATACAGGAATTACGATTGACAACATGCAGATATTCCAAATTCAGCCTCAGCGGCATGAGGTCTGCGAGGGCTTTTTAGGGGGAAGTATTCGGGGGGCGGTGTGTCAGAGAACTGCGTGTCACTGAGCGGTGTGTCAAGGAGCGGAGTATCGCCAGGAGGGCCACGCTGACCAATTCGGTGGCCAACCACACGATGCGTAGCCACACCGCGGCGCACAAAGCCGCAGTTGGACCAACGACAGGGGCCAGAATGGTCGACAACACAACTTCGCGAACACCAGCTCCACCGGGCAGCAACGACACAAATCCTAACACAACCGCCAGCGCGCAGGCACCAAGCGCACTGAGCATCAGGACCGACAGAGTAGTTTGAGACGTATCGGCGATGGGAATTCCCTTCAGAACGCAAAGCAAGCTGAGTCCAAAGGCAAACCACGTGCAGGTGAGCGCGACCCAGCCTTTGACAATCAAGCCAAAGTGAATTCGGCTTGTCCAGCTACGTATGGTTTCGCGCGAGACGCCGGGCTGCAGTTTGGCGATTAGCAGCCGCAGAATCGGTGGCCAAGTGGGTATAAAGGTGGCCAGCAACAGGCTAATTGCCAAAGCTGTTAATTTCCAATCCAAGTTCAGCAAAATCAGGCTCACCGCTGCCCAGGCTCCGCCCACAGCCATCATCGTGAGTGTTTCCATGAAAATGGTAATCGTCGTCGCCATCTTCTTGATGTCATAGGCCTGCAACGCCCCCAGTCGCAGCACAATCACCATGGCTTTTCCAGGAAAGTATTTGCCCAGACCGCCATAGAAATAGGCCCAATTGGTGACCAGTACGGGGGCATGTTGGTCCATGGCGGATAGGCATTGACGCCAAAACCAACTGGCCGGCAACATGCCAACGGCGTAGAGCAGTCCCGCGGCGAGCAGTGGTGGAGTATCGGCTTGCCAGAATCTGGTCACCGTCGATTTCAAGCGTTCCGCTTCGGCTTGCAGTCTGGCTCGTTCGGCTGGATCTTCGCTCTCAGTCGCGGCCGCGAGTGTCCGCTTGGCTTGGTCGGCGAGCTGCTCCCGCTGGGCGGTCAATTGCGAACTGGCTTTACGTGCGCTGTGCACGATCCCGAGGGCAACAATCAACAAAACCACCGTTTGTAGTGCCGCGCGGACAATCCTTTTGCTGGACATTGTGAATAATTGCTTCCCAGCGCTTGGACGAGAGGTGGATTGCCGGAACGGTCCGCTTACGCTGCCGTCAATTGCCACAGACTACCTGGAAAAACAAGGTGCGACCAGTCCGGCGGTTGAACTACGGGATGTAATTTTGATCGCGATGGCGCGTGGTTAGGGTAGAATCCGGTCGCGGTAGATCGCTTGTCGTGGCTCCCTGACTAACATATAACCGAGTCCGAGCAGCCCAATGGCCAATTGGGAAGATCAGTTCGATTTAGGTAAGGTAGGTTGATTTGTTGGCGCAACGCCTGCAGTGGTACTCACGCACTTCTCTAAAGATCATCCTGCTGCTCGTCCCGGTACTGGCGTACTTCGCGCTGCAGTTGAGGATTGGGTCCGCGGCAGTCGAGAACTGGTTGCCAGCCGACAGACCTGAGCGAAAGGTCTACGACCAGTTTCTCGAGCTGTTTGGCCAAGATCATTTTTTGCTTGTCACTTGGCCCGGTTGCAGGGCCGATGAACAGCTCGACGGATTTACTCTGCGGCTGCGGAGCGAATTTGCTGGTCGCAGCGAACTGGGGGTCCGCGAAATTACTTCGACAGTCGATGTGCTGGAGGCGTTGCAGCAGCGCAGTAAGCTATCGTTGCCCGCCGCCAAGCAGCGTCTGAGGAATTTTCTGATCGGTGACGATGATACCGCGGTCATGCTGATCGCTCTCAACGAAGCGGCGGCCGCACACCGCGAGGAAATCGTTGATATTGTCAAGCAATCTGCGGCCACATGGTTGACCGACATCCAACCGCGGCAGTTGCTAATCGCCGGCGAACCGTATCAGATGTTGATGATCGATAAGGCCAGTCGCGATACCATGGAGTACTTTGTTATCCCGTCGACTTTGGCCGCAGTCCTCATGGCATGCTGGTGCTTGCGATCGATCAAGTTGACCATTGTTGTGTTTGCGTTCGCAGGCTTGGGGCAATTGATTGCCGTAGCGCTAATTTATGGGATTGTCGGACAGCTCAGCGCGGTCATGGTGGTCCTGCCGACACTCGTCTTTATGCTCACCCTTTCCTCTGCGGTGCATTTGTCGAACTACTACGTTGATTGTGGCGGAGACGGAAATCCTGAGGCTTCCGTCCGCGCGCTGGCACTCGGATTTAGGCCTTGCGCGTTTGCTACGCTAACGACCGTATTCGGTTTTGGATCGTTGGTCGTTAGCCGCTTGGAGCCTGTGTGGCAGTTTGGTAGTCTGGCGGCGCTCGGTTTGCTGATTTCTACGCTGGCCCTTTTAAGCGCCTTTCCAGCAGCGGTGGGCTGGCGACGACGTGGGGTAGCAACGGTCACGGATCCCCATCTGCAGGTGCATCGTCCCGCCGAGTCCTATTGGTTCGGAAATTGTCTAGCCCGTGTGGCGCAGCGGTGGGTGACATTCATCACGGTGACTGCCGTGGGACTGCTGATTTTCATGGGCGTTGGGCTGACGAAGCTCGAGACCTCAACTGAGTTCAT
>JBBQRC010000745.1:0-3097 GCA_038215215.1 Pirellulales bacterium | reverse complement strand
ACGAAGCTGCTTTACCGATCGATCAACATCAGCTCTTGGCACTCGCAGCACCACGTCCCTTGTACGTAGCCAGTGCCAGCGAAGATCTCTGGGCCGATCCCCGCGGGGAGTTTCTGGCCACGAAACTGGCCGGAGAATTCTACCAGCAACTTAGTGGAAAGCCGCTCGCACTACAGGATTTCCCCGCACCCAACACGGCCTCGGTGGGCCAAGTGAGCTACCATCTGCGCGAAGGCAAGCATGACATCAACGCTTGGGACTGGCAGCACTACGTTCAGTTTATTCACCAACTCAACAAAGACTAGTGATTTAAGGATTTTATGGAAATCGTCATCACCGCAGTTGGTCCTGACAACGTTGGCTTGGCTGACCCGATCATTCACACCGTAACGGTGCGCGGGGCTAACATTACAGAAATACAGATGTATGACCACGATGAAGCAGCCGTGTTCGCCATGATGTGCCGCCTGCAAATCGACGGTTCGCAGTTTGAATCGCTACGCGCCACCATGCTGGATATCGGTCGCCTTAAAGGTTTATCGATTCGAGTCTGGACACCTAGCCACGTGGGTCGCGCAGCGCGGTTGGCGCTGTGCGCCACTTACCAAGAGTCGACTCCTCGCGCCGTACTGGAAGCGATTCAGTCTGGGATCATCAATGCGGAAGCCACCGTCATGATTGGCAACCGCAAACGCTGCCAAAAATTGGCTGAAGAGTTTTCCGTTCCGTGGCACAATATCGGCCACGAAGATGGCTCTGCGGATGACGATGCACTGGTGACGCTACTGGACCAATACGAAGTGGACTATATCGTGTTAGCACGCTACATGCGTGTGCTGCCACCCGATACTTGCTGGAAGTTTGCGGGCGGTCGCATCATTAACTTGCACCATGGCTTGCTACCGAGCTTCCCAGGCTTTCGCCCTTATCAAGATGCGTTCGCCGGTCGCATGTTAACTTATGGTGCCACCTGCCACTTCATCGTCCCCGAGCTGGATGCTGGGAACCAGACGATCCATCAGTCGACTTTTACGGTTCTGCCTGGTACTAAACTGGATGACATCGTCCGCCAGGGGCAAGAAGAAAATGAACCCAAATGTTTAGTCGAAGGGGTGCGGCGGGTGGTCGATCAGGAGGTCAAACTGCACTTTCATCGCATCATCGCGACAGGCATCAACAGAGGCATAAATTGAATCGATAGCGCTCTGTCCGGTCTAGGAATTCGCAAAGATCACCCAGGCGCTAGGCCAACGCTGCCCTGGCAATACGGTGTCGATCTACTGAATCGGCAGTCTCGTCATTCTGTCAATCTCCGCTACAGCTAACTGCAATGACTTGGCAGCCATTTTGAAGTTCGTGTGCCCCGAGACTTCGGGCTGGATTTCAATGAACAATTGGGTGGCACGCTTCAATTTACTCAGTTTTTTGCGAGCTAGTTTTAGATAACTGGCAGCATCACGGCTATCGAGCGATGGCCCCAGCGCCAGCATAAAATCATAGAGCTCTCGATGCACGGAAGCGAGCTCTTCGTCCTCCGTCGCTTCGTCACTGTGCTTGAGAAACGCCCGCACCATCCAGACATGAGCAATCTGGGCGTCGATGTGATCCATTAGCTCTGTGAGGTCGGATTCGCTGTGCTTTGCGTTGTCAGTCATGGCTTGCTGCAATCCACTATTTTGTTTGCAGGGGAAATTTCAAATGCCGATGAAGAAAGTCAAACGTTCCCACGCCATGAATCGTATGTGGTCCAACGAACCACTCTATTTCACAGCGATCGCCAATGCCCAAGCGCGGACTGTAGAGATGGCGAACTTTGGCAAATTCACTAGCGACCCTGTCATCCGGTGCCACACCGTCAAAATGTCCTCGTTCAACCATAAATGGACGCGGCGCAATCAGCGCCGCCATCTCTGCGTAATTGAATTTGGTGCCCAAATCAAATTCAAAGATCTCGTATTCATTGGTCCAAACGTAGCTGTAGCTTGACTGCGTCGACGCATTCTTCCAGATCCAATCGTTGAAATCCGCACTGCAGATGGACAGACAATATTCGGGAACGAGTGGCGGAATGCGCATGGCACTTTTACCACCGTACGAGAGCCCGTAGAAGCCGATGCGCTGACTGTCGACAAAGGGCAAGGTGGCCAGCCAGCGAACAATCTGTTGATGCTGCGGCACGATGACGGAAAAGAGGGTCTTCTTCAACAAATACGCCTTGCGTTGAAGCGTGCGAAAGCGATCATGACCGATGTACAGGTTCTGAGGCGCAAAGGTGACGAAGCCGCGTTCGGCGAGCTTACTAGCGAAGTCATGATAGGCCGGATGATCACCCGTAACGACATCCTGCGGACGCCCCTCAAGACCGTGTTGGCAAACGACAACTGGTCGCTGTTCACCAATCGGTAAATCCTTGGGGATACACAGTATCCCGTAGGCAAATACTTCAGGAAAGACATCCAGAGTCACTTCATAACCTGTCCACAACGGCGCATCGTACGTTTTGCGCAATCGCGGGTTAGCGGCTAAGAGCGGTTGAGCAAATTCGCCGATTATCTCCTGACGATAGTAATCGCGAAACCGTTCCATCGACGTCGCGTAAGCGTCCAACGAAGAAGTGTCGACACGATTGGCACCATCCGCCGCATCATAACTAGTCAAGTTGATATTGAGGTATTGGCGACGCTCTTGATCGCAGACTGTCAAGCGCTGCTGATTGAAGGTATCGATCTCTGTCACACGACGTAACTGGCGATCGGCCGTGGATAGGGTGACGAGCGGTACAGCCGGCTCAGCGTCCGACAGTTTGGCATCCGCAGCGACCAGCGTTAACGCGGTCGCCAGTTCCAGCATCGCTGCTTCGCTGAATAGCGATTGAGGATCTTCGGGCAAGCCATGAAAGCTTTGTGACTTGGCAAAATCGGTGGGCATTCCATTAGGACTCAGTAGTGCTTGGGCGCGGGTAAACTCGTTTGTTACCGACTCTTCGCTGGGTGTAATCAGCCTCCCGGGCGCGCCACCCTCGCTGGGCAATTCGACGTGCGGCCAGCTCGATGATTGAATTACCAGTTTTCGCGGAGCCACCATGCTCGCCAACTCC
>JBBQRC010000744.1:0-3098 GCA_038215215.1 Pirellulales bacterium | reverse complement strand
GGCTATCGTCGATCTGATAGCAGACTGCAGACCCGGTCGTGGAATTCAGGCAGTGGTTCGTTCGGGTCAGGTCAAGTTCATGGAGCGGCTTGCTAAAACGCATTGGCTTGAGGTCGCGCGTCGCGTGACAATTGACGCACTGGAGTTCAATAAAAAGTTGGCGACCTCGATCAATCTCCGCCTGAGTCGCAGACTGGCCTGCGGGTGGATTTACCTGACTGTCAAGCAGATGCGCGACAATGTCTGCAGCTTCCGTGGGCGCTAGTTTGAGCGAGGGCATACGACCGGCCGGCCGAGCCTGAGTAGGATCAAGCAGAAAATGGGTCAGTCCGCGTCGCGTATATTTGGCGGTCAGGTTGCTGAGTGGAACCGAATTAACGGTCCGCATCGCACCTGCCAAGCCGCGTTCAACCAACTCTTCCGGTTCCAGCGCTTCCAACAAGCGATCGAGGGCCGAGTCGGACGGACCGGCCGCAGCGTAACCGATGTCGGGTGCATGGCAAGCGACGCACCCCACTTGATGGTAGAGACGTTGACCGCGGTGGGCAGTCCCTTTATCCCAAAATTCGTGTGGCACCGGCAACAGTCCGCTCCCCTTTACATCGGGGAACGGTTCTTCCTGCGACGTCAGATATGCAGTAATCGAGTGCGCAATGCTTGCTCGCTCAATCTCTGTGCGATGGCCTAACAGGTCGGGCATCGTCGTGCCTGGCTTAGTTTGCAGGGGCGCTGCAATAAACTGTTCCAGCCAGCTCGCATGGATTCTGCCAGTAACTCCTGCCAGCCGCGGACCACCTTTGGCGGCTAGCGCAGCTTCATTGCTGGGATGGCAGGCGCAGCAACTGAGCTCGGAGATTAACAAGGTTCCCGCCAGGATTTTTTCAATTTCACCGTGCCGTCCAAAGCGATCGAAGCCGGCCACAAACGGTCCGGCCGCCGAGGTTGATTCCGGATCGGCAGCGCAGACTGCTCTTAAACCCAGCAGCGCGAACAGTAAAGCAACGAGCGTTCTCGGTACCTGCGACATGTGCATCACTTCGCGGCTGCGCGCGCTTTCACCAGCATCTCGATCCAGGGTCCGACGTAATGGCCATTGTCGTGAAATGTGCGACCGCTCACCATATTGCCATCGATAACACAGGCTTCATTCACGAACGTGCCGCCACAAACTTCCAAATCAAAGCGACATTTTGGCACAGTCGCCATTCGACGCCCCTTAACACAGCCCGCGTAGGCCGGGATTTCTACGCCGTGGCAAACGGATGCCACGGGTTTATTGGTATCAAAGAAATGCCGGGTAATACGCACCAGGTTTTCATCGTAACGAATGTACTCGGGAGCGCGTCCGCCAGAGAACATGATCCCGGCGTATTCTTCCTCTTTGACTTCCGCAAAGGGGACGTCGCACATCAGCGTGTAACCTTCCCACTCCTTGGTAATCGTCCAGCCTGGCTTCACCTCATGCAACACCAATTGGTAGAGTCGTTTTTCCGGTGCAGTCACCACCGGCATAAAGCCCGCTTCCTGCAAGCGGTAGTAGGGATACATCGTATCAAGCAATTCGGTTGCATCGCCGATGACGATCAGCACCTTTTCCATGATCCAACTTTCTAGTGGTGGTCTTTCCCGTTGATTTATTCCGGCTGAGCCGGTACGGTTTAGCAATCGCCTCATTGTAATTAATGGTCTGCGAACGGTCAGGTACTTGGGTTACAATTAGTGCCCCTTTCCCCTCTGAATCATTGCGGATCGCGGGATGAAAGATTCACAGACGAATCAAATCGATAGCCAGCCTCCTGCCAGCAGGGGGACGGTGATTGCGCAGCGGCAATCCCAATTGACATGGCAATTCTTAGGTGTGGCCCTGGCGGCTGGTGTCTTGTGCCTGCTCGTCCTACCAGTCGACGATTCCATCTCCAGTTTCTTCCGTGGTTGGGATGCGCCTGGTGACTTGCAAAAGGCGGTTCAGCTAAGCGAAGCGTTTGCGCACGGAGCGGGCGTGAGCTTTATTTTGCTGACGGTTTTTGTAGTCGCCCTTGATCGACGGCGTGCAGTGCTGGTTGCCATTTTGATCACCTCCCTCAGCGGCGTCATCGCCAATGCTTTCAAGGCCACCATCATCCGCGTGCGCCCCTATGCAGTCGGATTACAAGTCCATGACCATGCCGTGCTGGACCAAGCCAACCAGGGCAACGGCAACCAGGGCAACGGCCTGACAACCGCGCATGCGGCGAAGGTCGTCGCATCCAAGTTTTGGGACACCCGCCAACGAAGTTTCCCATCTGGGCATGCAGCTACAGCGTGGGGACTTGCGATTGGCTTGAGCCTGGTTTTTCGCAGGGCATGGTGGGTAATGGTCCTACTGGCCACGCTGGCCAGTTTCCAGCGACTCGAAAGTGGCGCTCATTTCCTTAGCGATATTCTGGCTGGAACAGCCATCGCTTTTGTGGTGGCCGCCTGTATTGTTGCCATCCCCCAAATTCGTCGGGAACTCCAAACCAATGCACCCGTCATGGAATGAAGCGACCACGTTATGCCCGCGGCGCGAGGCGGCAAAAGTAATGCATCACGATGCCGCTGGCCATGCTCACGTTCAGGGAGTCGGTCCCCAGTTCCATATCAATGCGAACGCAGTGATGGACGGCGCGCAAGACGTCGTCTGGTAACCCGAAACGCTCGTTACCAACCAATATCAACACGGGACCGTGACGACCCGTTGTTTCCAGGGCGGCCGAATCGTCGCGCAAGCTTGTCGCGTAGCTTTCGATATTAAAGTTTTTGCCCAGCCAAGCCAGATCCGCAACGATGTCACGCGCGTGCAGTAAACGCAAACGCAGGGCGTTGCCCATAGAAACGCGGAGCACACGCCGGGAAAGGGGATCTGCGGTACCCGCGCCGATGATGACCCGCTGAATGCCCAAACCCGCGCAGCAGCGGAGGATACTACCCAAATTTTCGGGGTCCTGGACCCCGACGACGGCGGCAAGTGTCTCCCCATGCTCTGGGGCGAGACCAAAGTCAGCGCGTAATTCAAGTTGCGGTGGACGTACGCCACAGGCGAGCACCCCGCGATGAAAATCGAAGCCGACGAGTTGCTC
>JBBQRC010000743.1:0-3104 GCA_038215215.1 Pirellulales bacterium | reverse complement strand
ACTCACCGAATTAGCGAAGCGACTGGCGGAGGACCGCTCGCGCGAACTCACCATGCGCGTGCTGTTTGCTCCCGCCACCCTGGGTGCCATTGCCTGGCTGGCAGCGAATCGTCAGGCCGCACACCGTATTTGCGGTGGATTAGTCCTCGCCAACCTCGGCGATAGCGGTGAATTCCATTACAAGCGGAGTCGGCAAGGGAACGCCTTAATCGACCAGATTGTGCCCCAAATGATCGGCCGCTTGGCCACCCAAACAGCCACGCGTGATTTCACTCCGTTTGGATACGACGAACGTCAATATTGCTCGCCGGGATTCAATCTGCCAGTTGGACGCTTGACCCGTACGCCTGACGGCGAGTACCCCGAGTATCACACATCGGCCGATAACCTCAGCCTCATCAGTCCTAAGGCGCTGGCGGAGTCTTTGGAGCTATGTACGGAGATTGTCAAAGAGTTTTCTCGACAGGCGAACGCTGTCCAGACGTCGCCCGTCTCCCGGACTATTCGCGAACAAGCAAGCTCCTTAAATTTCTCCAACCTGAATACACCGATAGCTTGCGCATCGCCAAACGGGCTCGCTCCGGTTGAGGCCCACCAGCGCTTTCTCAATCTGCACCCAGAATGCGAACCCCCGTTGGGGAAATTCGGACTGTACCAAGCTTATCACCATGTGGCCAACGATGCCGAACGGCAGTTGTTCCAACAAGCAGTGCTGTGGGTGCTCAATCTGTCAGATGGTTTGCATTCGCTTGCGGAGATACAGGCAACTTCACATTTAGAAGCAACTACGTTGAAATTGGCCACCGAACAACTGCTCAAGTGCGGGTTGTTGCAGCCCGTCTAATCACATTTTTGGGCATGCGCTTTTCAGGTAAAACTCGACGTCATGATAGCTGGCTCCAACCTGGAATAACACAAAGTGACACGACCGCACCCAGACCTAACCAATCAACTCCGATCAGCTCCGATCAGCTCCGGTCAGATTTCGCGAAACCACAGGAAGATCGCATGTCAGTTTCTACACAGCTCAGCAGTTCTGCCCGCTCCGCGAAGTCGATTCAAGGTTGCCGCTTTTGCAACGCACCGTTGCAGGAGACTTGTGTTGACCTGGGCGTTTCGCCACTTTGTGAAAGTTGGCTCAGTGCGGCCGATTTGAACAAGATGGAGCCCTTTTATCCGCTGCATGCCTACGTCTGCCACAAGTGTTTTCTGGTACAAGTCAACGAGTACGTCAGTGGCACGGAGATATTTGGTGGCGAATACGCCTATTTGTCGTCCTATTCCGATTCGTGGTTAGCGCATGCGCGCCGTTACGTCGAGATGATCACGGAACGACTGCAATTGGGCTCGCATAGCAAGGTCATCGAGTTGGCGAGCAACGACGGCTACCTACTGCAGTACGTGAAGGAACGTGGTATTCCTTGCTTGGGTATTGAGCCGGCGGAGAACTGTGTCGATGTGGCGATGGCGTAGGGAATTCCCTCACTTTGCACCTTCTTTGGCGCGCAAACCGCCAAGGATTTAGTTGCCAGCGGCGAGCGAGCCGATCTGCTGATTGGCAATAACGTTTTGGCCCACGTGCCGGACCTCAACGACTTCGTCGCCGGGATCAAAATACTCTTGGCAGACAGAGGGACGAACACGATGGAGTTTCCGCATTTGATTGCGACTATGGAAGGCAATCAATTCGACTCGATGTATCAGGAGCATTACTGCTACTTCTCATTGCACACAATCGAACAGGTTTTCGCCACACATGGCTTAACGCTCTTCGATGTGGAAGAGTTACCCACGCATGGCGGCTCGCTGCGCATTTACGCCCGCCATGCTGAAGACGTAAACCGACCGGTCAGCGATCGCGTCCACGCGCTGCGCGAGCGCGAGCTCGCCATGGGGTATGGCGACCTGCAGGTCTACCATGCCTTTGCCGAAAAGGTGATTCAGACCAAACACAAATTGCTCGAATTGTTGATCCAGTTGCGACGAGACGGCAAACACGTGGCAGGATATGGTGCGCCGGGCAAAGCGGCGACGCTACTAAACTACTGCGGCATTCGCGAGGATCTGATCGAGTTCACGGTGGATCGCAATCCCTACAAACACGGTCGATTTATGCCTGGCGTTCGTATTCCCGTCTTTCCGACGGAACGGATTGCTGAAGTCAAACCGGATTACGTGGTCATCTTGCCCTGGAATTTGAAGTCGGAGATCGTCCAACAGCTCGCTTACATCCGCCAATGGGGAGGCAAATTTGTGTTGCCAATTCCAGAGGCGACCATCCTCGACTGAGGACCTGCGCGGAAATAAGTTACCGCATTCGTTCCCGCGCCCCTGCCCTGCGCAGCAGGAATATCGGGTGAGAGGGGCAGGGTGAGGGGAAATAAAAGGGATGACTTGTTTCCGTGCAGCTCCTAATGGCTGTTGTTCGTCGCCTACTTAATTTCCACAGCAGGCAAGTCAGCGATTTGCGGCAGCTTTCCCGTGGCTGGGCGCGTGAACTTCTCGCCGTACTTCGTAAAGCCGTTCACAAATCCGCCGTGGCTAAGAAAGAATTGCCCCTGATCTATTCCCATGAAACGATCGAGACGATCGGATCGTCCAGTGGGATCGTGGCTAAAAGTGGCCGTGGTCAACTCTTGCCAATCGCCGGTTGGCGTGCGGATCCACTGATTGCCATACAAGGCTTTGCGTTGCAGATGGCCACTGCTACCGCCGAAATTTTCGCTGAAGCTGTGCGGACGCTTGATCCAGCCACCTTCCTTAGGTGCTTTCCACGACGAAATCAACATCCACTTTTGCTGATCAGGATGGAACCAATAACCTGAGTAAACCGTGAAGGTGTTCTCCACCGGTTGGGCGGTGACGACGAAACGCTGAGCTTCAACGGTCTTCCATAGATACTTCAGATGACTGTGCCCACCGGTTCCCTCATTACCAAAGTCTCCTGAGTAGACTCCTTCCCCTTTACCCATCAGGCGGACGCGATTCTCTGCGCCAACTTTGTTTCGGTCTACAGCTTCCTCGCCACTATCCCAGACACTGAAAATGATGCGACGCTCCGTCGGGCTATTGACCTGCATGCCGAAATAACCGCGGTGCCAGCC
>JBBQRC010000742.1:0-3132 GCA_038215215.1 Pirellulales bacterium | reverse complement strand
TTTGAAAGTCTCTCGTCGACTGGATTTGAACGCTCGGACGAGTTTGTCCAAAGGCTGCAGCAAATATCAGGGCTAAACGGGCTGAAGTCGTTGGCATTTGCGTTAAAGCCCAGGGTTTAGCGAAAAAGACGAATTTAGACCGGTCTGGCAACTGTGCTAGAATGACTGAGAGATCGAAGGCAATTCATCAGCCCGGGCTATAAATGAAACATCGCGAACTGAGTATACACACGTCTATCGACAGTGATTTGGAACTTGAACTAGCCACACTCGTCAGCCAACTGGCGGATCGGATTCAACGCGGCGAGCATGTCGAGTTCTCGGCCGCGTGTCGCGAACATCCGCACTTGGCCAACGCTCTGGGAGAGGTTTGGGGGACGTTGGTCGTGGCTGAGGCCATTGCGGCCACCGCCCGAACTACCGCAGCGGGGGAAAGTGCGAAGTCCGATCGTAGCTTCCGAGTTCCCACGCTTCCATTCGTGCTTGGCGATTACGAATTGCTGGAAGAAATTGGCCGTGGTGGGATGGGGGTCGTCTATCGCGCCCAACAGACCAGCCTCAATCGCATCGTGGCCATCAAAATGATTGAAGAGAATCGGCCGGCAAGTCCCGAGAACCGCTTGCGGTTTATGGCGGAAGCCGAAGCCACCGCCCGGCTGCAGCATCCCGGCATCGTGTCGCTTTACGAAATCAACGAATACGCCGGGCATCCCTATTTCAGCATGCAGTTCGTGCTAGGCATCACACTGGCCGATCGGCTGCGGCAAGGACCATTGAAACAGCGCGAAGCCGCGCGGATCATGGCCGAAGTTTGCCGCGCCATCGCGTTCGCGCACGAACACGGCGTCCTGCATCGCGATTTGAAGCCTTCCAACATTCTCCTGGACCGCCAGCAACGCCCACATGTCACCGATTTTGGTTTGGCCAAGTTTGCTAATTCGGCCGATCACTTGACGCGCACTGGGGCAGTGATTGGAACCCCCAGCTATATGTCCCCCGAGCAGGCCTCTGGGCGTTCGTCGTTGGTGGGACCGGCTTCGGACATCTACAGCCTTGGCTCAGTGCTTTATCACCTCCTGACCGGTCGTCCTCCGTTTGTGGCAGAATCACCGATGGAGTTAGTGCTCAAGATTCTGGAGGACGAGCCGCCGCCACCCCGACTGCTGGAACCCCGTATCGATCGCGACTTGGAAATGATCGTGACACGCAGCATTCAGAAGCCGCCAGATCTGCGTTACGCCTCGGCGGCGGAAATGGCGGATGACCTCGAGTGTTTCCTCCGTGACGAACCGGTGATTGCCCGTAGCGGCAAACTCACCCAGGTGGTCGCACGGTGGTTTCGCGATACGCACCATGCGGTGGTACTGGAGAACTGGGGATTGCTCTGGATGTGGCACAGTCTCGTGCTGCTGATCGCTTGCGTGCTAACCGAAGTGCTACTGTGGTCAGGCGTCGAAAGTCGACTGTGGTATGCCAGCCTATGGGTGGTGGGCTTGGGAGCCTGGGCGGCTGTCTTTTGGGCGCTGCGGCGGAGGATGGGCCCAGTGACTTTCGTTGAGCGACAGATCGCCCACCTGTGGGGCGCCAGCCTCATTGCCATCGCGCTGCTGACTCCGCTCGAGTGGTTGCTAGAACTGAAACCATTGACGCTTTCACCCATTCTGGGTGTTGTCAGTGGCATTATTTTTTTCGTGAAAGCAGGCATTCTGGCAGGTTCGTTTTACATTCAGGCCGCTTGTTTATTTTTGACTAGTATTCTGATGGCAATTTTCCCAGCCTGGGCCCATCTGATTTTTGGAGTCGTCGCGGCAGCTTGCTTCTTTATCCCCGGCCTCAAGTACTTTCGGCGAAAATCGGCTTCAATGGCAAATGCCTAGAGGGTGTTCCAATTCAAGCTTGACATTGCTGCAGAGCCATTTGCGCACGCAGCAATTGTTCGGGGCTAAGTTCCAACTCGGGGCGTTGGTAACGCGAGAATTCATATATGCTCGCCAGTTCTTGAATCGCCGAACTCAACGGCGGCGACGACTCGGCCATGCGCCGCGCGACAAAGCGATGATTCCACCATAGGGCAGCCGGTTGGGGCCGCCGCAAAACAAAGTGGTGAAAGGCGCGAATGACATCTCCACGACTGCGGATTCCGGAGCGGAGAACTGCCTGCACGCCGGCCGCTTCATTTGCCTTGGCAGTGGCTGCCAGTTGCACTCGCCGACCGGCAAGCAAGACGACAAACAGGACAATCAAGACCAATACTAGCCACAGCCATCCACCGCCACTCCACGTCCAGCCGCTATCCCCCAGGCCACCCGTCGCCTCGCGCGTCCGTTCGTCATTGGCGGTTGAACGCTGTTCAACACGAGTCACCGTTGAAATCGATTTCAACACGTCCGAGACCAATTCACGCACGTTGTCGCTAACAGTTGGCCCGGCGCTTTTGGGAACATTTAGTTGCGTCTGAGACGGTGCCGCTAGGGTAGCATCAGGTCGCGTTGAATTCGCGGGCGGGACGTTTTTTGCAGACAACTTTGGGTTTATTTCCGAGACCCGATTACGACTTAAATCCGCCCCTTGGCTATTCGCTGCGGCCTCCCGATCGTTAGGCGGTTCGGTTTGCTGCTCCGCCAGCGTCTGCTCGACAATTCGACGTAAGGTTGCCCCCAATCCGAAGCGATCAATTTGTGACTTGATGTCCGCAGGCTCGCGTGCCGCC
This sequence comes from Pirellulales bacterium, assembly GCA_038215215.1. GTDB lineage: Bacteria > Planctomycetota > Planctomycetia > Pirellulales > Pirellulaceae > Aureliella. The sequence goes on along the minus strand of JBBQRC010000742.1, from coordinate 422 downwards.
GCCGTGCCATTGCTCGATGGCGACGCAGAGGGGGTGGATTTCCCGGGACGCAAGGCTGGCTGAGATGAATCGCGTGACTTTAATTCGCGCTGCAATGAATTTCCAAACGCCCCAGCTAGCGAACCTGGCTCGACAGACGTGTTCGACGTCTTGCTTGAATTCTGTGTGCGCGGGTTGGTCTCCTTGCCTGCTGCCTTACCTGTGGCCGCACCGTTGGCGCCGGGAACCGCAAAATCGGGTGTCGAAGCGTCAAAAGCCTCCGCCCCAGACGCGTTACCAGTTAGTGCGTTCGGATCGCGGTAGCGTTGCCCATTGATTTCCGTGCTGTTGGCCTGCGCGGCCACTGTACTCTCCTCTCCCGTTCCCTGGGGATTCAATTTCGGATCCACGCGGTCGGGCAATTGACGTTTCTGCGGATCACC
>JBBQRC010000741.1:0-3134 GCA_038215215.1 Pirellulales bacterium | reverse complement strand
TCGGTCATCGTCTTGCCGGCCATAGTTCCACCGTCAAGCTTCACTTTGTCCTCATCAAAGAGATAGCTGAAGCCCGTCCGGACATTTGGGAAATACGCAGCACCATATTTGAGCCGCTCATTGGTCGGAACCTTGTCCCGAAACTCTTTCGCCGCCGTATCGAGCTGAGAACTATTTGTCACCTTCTCGCCAGTGTTGAAAAGATCGGCGATGACAAAACGATCCTGGAGATCATCACATTGCTGTAACGCGTCGTCGATCAGTTGCCCGTGTTTATCAGCATCCGGCAGACCTTGGGATTCGGGAAACACGATGAGTGTGGGTTCGTCCTCATTGGCCAACGCATCGAGTCCTGCCTTCAGTTCGTCCTTTACGAGCGGGGTGGGAGGCGAGGCAAACTTAGCCACAGAAACGATATAACAGGGTCCGCCGCCGTTGGCGAAGTACGCTCGCAATGCGTAGAACATGATGTTGGGCGATGGCGACTTGTCTTTTGGAAACCCTGCGCTAATGGACCCGTCCGTAGCAACAGTAACGACGAGATCGGTTTCCTTCGTCGCGGTACCGAAGAACGACTCGTACTCCAGCATGGACGAGATTTTGGTAGGCTTCAACGTCAAGTCTTTCCCACTCATCGTTGCCAGCTGCGTATAGCCGATAAAGGCTGGAATCGCCGTAGCGACGGCTGCGACCGACGGCGGAAATGTGGAGATCTCCTGGATCTTGACTCCAGGGGTGTCAGGGAACTTAATCGCAGTAGCCATATCAGAGCTCGCTTAAGGGGTGACGTGGACGTGGACTTCCGAATAAATTCGGTCGACTCCGGGAACGATCTGGTCGACCGCAGCATTAGGCAATTGCCAGCCTCCGCCGAGTTCAACTTTTTGAACCGCACGCGTCAGCGGCATCGCTTTTTTTGTGACAAACTGGTCGTCGACTTGTTCCAAATCTCCAAGCGCACCCGTAGGCTTCACTCGGAATCGATAACGCCAGTAGGTGTGGCGATTCAACAGCCGAACCATAAATTCCGGCTGGAGCAGTTTGAAGCTGTTCGCCTCGTCGTACAGCCGAAAGGGACCGAGGACTTCGCCAGGCAAATGGAATAACTCGAAGATCGCCACGACGTTTTTTTTGGGCAGTTGCGCATCCAGATAAATCTTCTCGGAGAATTCATCCACGGGGTTGCTCGAGCCATCGCGGCCTCTCACGACCAGCGTATATTGGCCGGCGGCAAATCCGCTGGCATCGATCGGAAACGCTTTTCCTGGGGACGCGACTGGAACCTCGAGGTCGACCGGCGTGCCGTCCTGACCAGTAATCTGGATTGCATCGATCGTCACCATCTCTACAGGTGGTTGAAACGAGAATACCGGCGACCGCAACGTCACATGATCGGACTCGCTGACGTAGTTAGAAGCGGCCAGCTTGAGCCAATTCGCGTCGTCGGCTGCGGGCACGGGATGTGCTCCGGAGCGAACCGCCAGAAACAGACCGGCCACTGCTTGGACGACATCTCCGGCGGCATAGCTGGTCCCGGCGGCGTACGGCGGCTCGGGCAAAGAGAGTTCTGGGAACGCGGCACCAGACTGGCCAGCCCGGTTACTGAGGTAATAAACGACGCGGCCCAGACTGTCGAATTTGACGTTGGTGTAATTCCAGAATCGTGGCTCGCGGGTTTCGAGTACGACGCGAATCCGAAATGCGCGATCGGGGACTCGCACCGGAAGAAATTCGTTTCCTGACTGCTCGACTTCGGTCGCAACCTTGAAGCCAGTCCGTGTCGTCCTTAGAAGACATCCCAAGCCCGCAAGCGTTTTTTCCGTTTCCGATGGAACATGAAGTCCCACGTCTGTAAACAAGTCAAAGCCCGCTAGTTTGCTCTGCTGTTGCTCCTGCGTAAGTTCGTCGAACTCCAGGCTACCATGGTTCAGATGAAAACCATGGCGAATGGTTACGTCAAACAGCGATTTGTACAAAACTCTAAAACCCACGCGTTCACCTGATTGCAGTTAAGTTTTTGCTGTTACCAACAATCTCTTCGATGACGTGCCCTTCGGCTTGAGTCCGGTCTGCTTGGACGCGCACCATGCGCACCTTGTACAGCACGAACGGCATTTGCTTACCACCCAAGCTGGCCCAGACATAGTTGACTTGCTCGAAGGTCAGCGCGAAGAGTTCCACGATTAGTCGCAACTCAGTAGGATCACTGTGCATGTCCAATTGAGGAGTGTTCTTCAAGTCGAATACATTCTTGCCCTGAAAGAACGTAACCACCTGCGAAAGTCGCTTAAGGGCCGTCTCGTATTTGACGTAGTTCGCACTGAAAAGGATGTAGAGATTGAGGAACGCTGGAGCATTCCGATATCGCGTCTGATTGCCGTTGCGTTCGAAATGCGGAGCATTCTTAAACGCCGACTCTTCCGCGATGTTGATCACAGTCGCGACCATGCGCTGACTAATCGTTGCGTTCGGCTCTGCGCCATCAAACAATGCGATATTTCCAGAAACGATATACTCCGGCGCATCCTCCGCCGCGCCGCCACTATCGGTCGAGGCGATGAAGGCGCGAAGATCGGAAGTTATCAAGCTGAGGGCTTCCTTGAACATTGCCTACCTCTAGTCCACCATGTAAACCAGCAATTAGGAACTCTTCGAAAGTCGCTTGTCCAAAACGCCTATTCGCACCGACAACCACGGGCAACTACCGTGGCCCAACATCAACCGTCGCGAGCGACGAAAAGTTCGATGTTGGCAATGTCCGTGTCGGAATTGTTGGTCACAATAATCGCTTCCAGTTCCGGTTCTTGCACTTCTTCACTCTGCGGCGCGAACAACACTTGATTGGTGTTGGGAACAAAGTACCGATCGTCGGACAAATGGATCGAATGGCTGTACCTGGACGACCCGTCAGGCAACTTGTGACGGGACTTAAAAGACAGTCCTGGGCAATGGAGGCCGGTCTCAGGATATAGCTTCTTGGAATCCTTGCCGGTTGCTTTGATCGTCAATAGCTTCAGCTTATCCCGCGAACCGGCTTGGACCCAGATTTCGCATTTTCCATTCGCGGGTAGGGGTTTGTTGAAGGTGTATTCAACTTCAGCCGTATAATTCGAAGTCAGTGTAATCTTCGGTGG
>JBBQRC010000740.1:0-3146 GCA_038215215.1 Pirellulales bacterium | reverse complement strand
GATGACTGTTTGACCATTAATCGTTACCGTCTGATGTACATTACCTACGCCAACTCGCATCAGCGCATCCAAAGTCCACCAGCCGCGTCTCCCTTGCCACAGAAACCCAAGTTCGCCCCCATTGAACTGATTGCGTGTGTCGAACCGGTCAACGATCGCAAAGGTACCGGGATTTGGCGGTAGTCCAGTTAAATTTTCGCTAATCTGCAGCGACTCTTTTAGCTCCCAGAAGCGATATCCCAACGTGCCGTCGAGGCGCGAGGAGGTAGGAACAGTCTGGCAACAAAGTTCGGAGTAGCCGCAGCCGGTGGAGCAGCACAACTGCTTGCGGAAACGAAACGCCGCTCCATTCAATTGGGAATTTACTTCGGTCCTGATCGAGCCGGCCAACACTCCTGGAAAGGCGACCAACTCCGCATCGGGCATCCCGTTTAGCGCGTTGGTAAACGGACGTGCAAGCACAGGAGAGCCAGCGGCGTTGGATTGGCGGAAGAACTGCTCAGAGTCCTGTCCCAAGCCTATGTATTCACCTTCGATGCCAAGTCCAGGCCAGCGGTCTAGCCACCAACCAAAGCGGATTCGTCCACCATTCCGAATACCATCGAGGACATTGTCGTTGCCGCCGTACAGGACGGTCGTGCCCGGGCCAATTACGCCAGCGGTGCCGCGCGCGCCTGTGCCAGTCGTCACGAGTGGTGGCAGGTTCATTCCCGATTGGTACCACATCAAATATTCTGCGTGAACCCAACCGTGCGCCGGAAAACAAATGCAAAATCGACGTGGTGCATTGCAACTTGTGCATTGCCCGTATTCACCACCCACGCTGCAACTGTCGCAGCCCCCGCCGCCACAACTATCGCAGCCACCGCCACCTGCAGATGCAATCCCGGCATCTTCAACGATGTACTCGCCATCAGAAAATGGTTCTTCTACCACATGCTCGTCAACGATGGTCTCGCCAGGTTGAAGCTGCAAGTGACTCGCCGTTCGGGCTGGCACGCCTGATTGAGTGCCAACGAGACGGGTTGGCACCCTACTTCGGCTGCTTGCTCCGCGAACAATTCTCTCTTGAGCGGATGCAACATCCGACCATGACAAAACTTGCGTCAATACGAGTGCGATGATGGCGATGGATCTTTTCACTTTGGCCGCGCCTTCCCTAGCAGAACTGGCATTTACGTTGCGGCTCCACAAATTGAAGCCGCAAATTCGCCCCAGACTATTTAACTTGGGGTGTAAAAGAGCTATCGGCCAGGAATGCGCGATAAATTAAGCTCAATCCGAAAAAACTGCGTGATAGAAAAAATTTGCCTAATCGTTACAGCTTTACTGTGATAGCTAAACCATGCCCGTGCCTGGTTATCGCACCCTCACTCTGGTGGTTTTAAAAGCTATCTCCGGAACGGTTTACCCTTCAAGCCTCAAAATCGGCACTACAGCCGTCAGCCTGCGCAGGCTGTGCCGCCGGCTGGGGTCTGCAGGGCTCCTGGAGGGAATTGCCAGCGTTGCGAAAAACGCATTTCCAGTGTAAACCTGGGCGACATTTAACCGTCCATGCGTGTACCAATGTGCATTATTCGACCCTACCCGAACGAACTGAGCTATGCCGCGTTACAATCCCGCCGAAATTGAACCCAAGTGGCAAGAATACTGGGCTGAGAACAGTACTTTCAAGACGCCAGACTTTCCGGCCGCAGAAAAGCTGTACGTCTTGGATATGTTCCCGTATCCCAGCGGGTCGGGGTTGCACGTGGGACATCCAGAAGGTTACACGGCCACAGATATCGTCTGCCGCTTTTCCCGCATGCTTGGCAAAACGGTATTACACCCCATGGGTTTTGATGCGTTTGGACTGCCGGCTGAAGAGCATGCCATCAAGCATAACGTGCCCCCACGCGTCTCGACGGAAAAGAACATCGCCGAGTTCACGCGGCAATTAAAGATGCTTGGCTTCAGTTACGATTGGGATCGCGTAGTGGCCACGACGGATGTCGAGTATTTTCGTTGGACGCAATGGATTTTCCTGCTGCTCTTTGATACCTGGTACGACGCCGAGCGACAGCTGGGGCGTCCCATCGCCGAGTTGCCCATCCCCGCTGACATCGCCGCCAGCGGTGCAACAGCAATCGCAGCGTATCGCGACCAACAGCGCTTGGCATATCAAGATAATGCGCTGGTTAATTGGTGCCCCGCCCTCGGGACTGTGCTGGCGAATGAGGAGGTGATCGATGGCAAAAGCGAACGCGGCGACCATCCGGTGCAACGCCTTCCGCTCAGGCAATGGATGTTGCGCATTACCGCTTACGCCGACCGTCTGATCACTGACCTCGATGGCTTGGACTGGTCGCCGGGTATCAAGAAACTTCAAGGTGATTGGATCGGACGAAGCACAGGTGCTGAAGTTGATTTTTACCTGGGTGAAGTCGGTAAATTGGCCAGTTGGCAGTCAGTCCGCGGGCAAACGGGTTTTCCAAAGGTTGCTGGTGACGACGTACTGCGGATTTACACTACGCGGCCTGATACTCTTTACGGTGCCACCTACATGGTCATCGCCCCGGAACATCCGCTGGCCAAGCGATTGACAATGTCTGAGCAATCAGCTGCCGTCGAGAAATATTGCCAAGATGCGTCCTTCAAGAGCGATCGCGAGCGCACGGAAGGGGATAAGAAAAAGACTGGAGTGTTTACCGGCTCGTACGCCATCAACCCCGTCACTCAGCAACCCGTCCCCATCTGGATCGCCGACTACGTCCTTGCCAGTTACGGCACTGGCGCCATCATGGCCGTGCCAGCACACGATGAACGTGACTTTGAATTTGCAGTCCAGTTTGCGCTACCGGTTATCGCGGTAGTCGACCCGGCCGATTCCAAAGAGGTCGATCGTGAGCAAGTGCTCGCTGGCCAGCAGTGCTTTGTCGGGACGGGCCAAGCCATCAATTCTGGCGAGTTCGATGGCCGCGAAACTGACGACTTCAAAGTGCTAATCACCGCACGACTAGCCACTAGCGGTGTGGCCCGCCAAGCGGTCAATTACAAGCTGCGCGATTGGTTGTTTAGTCGACAAAGGTTTTGGGGCGAACCGTTCCCAATCCTGCACGAATTGGATGCCAACGGGCAGCCCACTGGCGCCATTCGTGCTGTCGCTC
>JBBQRC010000739.1:0-3148 GCA_038215215.1 Pirellulales bacterium | reverse complement strand
AAAATAAAAGTATGCACTGAGCGGAATCCAGTGCTCGCATTCGATGGCAGCGTGTTTGGGTAGCTGGAGTACGATGCTTGCGCAACTCCACCGACCAAATAATCGGGATCAAACCTTCCGGGTGGGAATTTTTTGTGTGCCGACTCGTAATTTAGCGTCGCCAAGCCCATCTGCTTGACGTTGTTCGAACATTGCATCCTGCGGGCAGCTTCCCTCGCGGCTTGCACTGCGGGCAGCAGCAACCCGACTAAAATGCCGATAATGGCAATGACCACCAGCAATTCCACCAACGTGAAAGCGGACTGCCGATAACGTTTCTTACGATCCATTGTTAAACACCTCATAAAAAAGAAATTCCATAACGACGAATTCTACATGTGCGTCGAGGTCACCAGTACAGAGTGGTCGACTTGCACGTATTTCATCCAAGTTGAGAGGTCTTTAAGCCCTAAAGCTAACATTCCTAACTGGGACCACAACTCATCCATCAGCCAGCAGAACAAATTTTGTGCTAAAGAATCACTTCTTCATTTCAAATTAATAATCCCGGAGTAACGCTGGGGTTCCAAGCTGTATTTGAGCATTTAGGTTTTTGGCCGAGCCTGAATGCACTGGCGTGGTCATCGGTATCAGTCAGCCTCGCAGGTCGTAAATCGAGCTCGCTGTTCACCAATCACCCCTACAGGCCAAAGTTGGGGATTTATGAGCCCCTTCGCGATGCAGGGCGTCGTCTCAAAAATCCTAGACCCGCGCCACTCGCTTCCAGCTGCCCATTCGCGAAGCGCTCGGCGATGCTAAGCGAGCTAAGTTCGGAGGACTTTTCGCGATCCGTGAGAATCTCTACGCGAATGAGTGGATTGAGCCGATGATTCCAGATAAGCGACCGTTCGCAATCCAAAGTTAGCGGAAGGGCGCGAGCCCTCCGGTTTCTCGGCACCGGACGGCTTGCGTCCTTCCGCTAAAACTGCAACTTATTTACGGATGGTCCCTTAGCGACGAAGCGCGAGGTCCTTGCGCCTACATCGTCGCGGTCTCGGGATCTTTGCCCTTAGCCAGCGGAACTCATGCGCGACGCACCACCAGGAATACACGACAGCATGGGCATGCCCGAGAAGCCATACGCGCCAACGACGTCAATCGGGTCCGAGAAGCTCAGCGGGCCGCCGCCTGTGGCACAGCTTCGGCCAGCGGCGGTTTCTCGCCGCAGCGCGCTCAAGCTGGCCGCTGCCGCGCTGGGGTGTGCAGCGGGTCAGCAAGTTCGCGCGGATGGTGGCACGTCGACCTTGGCGGACGTACTCAGTCGCCGCAGGACAGGCGATTCAGCTTTTAAATCGATTGCTCAGTCTGATTATCGCGCTAACTTGGCCGAGTTTGGCGGACAATTGCGAGCACCCTGGGAGCGTCTGCTGGGCTCTCTACCGCGCCCCAGCGCTTGGCAATTTGATGTGTTGATCATCGGCTCTGGTTACGGCGCCTCGATCTGTGCCGCGCGACTGGCGGCCGCACTGCGGCCGGGTGGCCGACTTGGTGTCCTCGAACGTGGTCGTGAGTGGGTACCCGGCACGTTTCCAGACCGTTTGAAGGATGTCACCGACGCTTCTCGTCTGCAGTTGCTGGGTGGGAATAAAGGGACGGCTCGTGATCCTACCGGCTTGTTTAACGTCCAGCAGTTTAACGAAATCACCTTGCTCAGCGGCTGCGGTCTCGGCGGTTCCTCGTTGATCAACGCGAGCGTCGCCATTCGACCTGATCGCGAAGTCTTCCAGCAATCAGTGTGGCCTGCCCGACTCCGTGATCGCGTCTATCTGGAACCCTACTACGAACTGGCTATCGCGGAATTGGGCGTGCGCGTCGAACCGCTCGACCACAGCGACAAGATGGCTGCACAACGCATTGCTGCGGAGAGACTGGCTGGCCGCGGGGCTCGCTTTGAACCGGCCGCCCTCTCGGTGACCCGCTCCCCGCAGGGCAATCAATTGCCGGTCCTCAACCGACAGAACATTCGCCAGCGAAACTGTATCGACTGCGGCGATTGCCTAACTGGCTGTAACGTGGGGGCGAAAAACACGCTCGCGATGAACTATCTTCCCATGGCGAGACGGGCCGGCGCAGAGTTCTTTACGCAAACCGAAGTACACCGCATCGAAAAACTCGACGAGGGTTACCGCGTATTCTTCACCGTTTCCATCAGTGACGGACAGGGGGCGTTCATGCGCTGCCCCGGGACCACCACCACACGCGTACTCATTTTGGGCGCGGGCAGCCTCGGTAGCTCGGAAATACTCCTGCGTTCCCAAGCGGATTGTCTGCAACTGTCGTCGCGCCTTGGCTGCGGCTGGACCGGCAACGGCGATGCGCTCGGGTTTATCACCAAGAGCCAAATACGTACCGGGATTGGCGGCCAATCCGCTTACGAATTCCCATGTCCGCCAGTGGGTCCAACCATTCAAACGAATGTCACTTATCCCTGGCGACCTTTGGCCGGTCGCGTGCTCATTCAAGAAGGCACCGCCGCCCGCGCCTACGTCAATTCGCTTGGCATCCTCATGCACGACCTCGATTTAGACCAAACGCAGATCCTGTTGGGGATGGGGCACGATGGTGCGGCTGGCCGTATCTCGCTCAATGAGCGGGGTTTTGGCGAAGTCAATTGGCCCGGCATACTAGAAAGTGATTATCGTCGCCTGATCCGTCACGAATTCGAACAAATCGCGGCCGCCATGGGTGGTGATTACCGGTTCCTTAAAGTGTTTGGTGATCGTATGATCTCTGTCCATCCACTTGGCGGTTGCGGTATGGCCGATGATCCTGCCTGTGGCGTGGTCAACGACAAAGGCCAGGTCTTTGATGGCCGCGGTGGGGGCGATTTCGATCACCACACCGCTGCCGCTCGAGTGCACGCGGGTTTATACGTGGTCGACGGCGCGATTCTGCCCACTTCGATCGCCTGCAATCCGTTTCTAACGATTTCTGCCTTGGCCGAACGCGCTAGTGACTTGATGATCGCTGAACCGCAGTACGCTGATCTGTTTGCCGCAGACTAAGTGCGTTTGAACATCTTGTCGAGCTGCTCGCGGCTAAAGTACAAGGCGGTCGGTCGACCATGAGGACAATGATGAGTGTCCTGATGTAGATACCGCTGCTCCAG
>JBBQRC010000738.1:0-3153 GCA_038215215.1 Pirellulales bacterium | reverse complement strand
CATCGATCGTGGCGGCGACCTGGTTGGACGTGGTTCCAGGTGCGATGTGCCCAGGCCAGCAGGCGATCGTAGGCTCGCGCTGGCCACCCTCCCAAGTCGTTCCTTTTCCTTCCCGAAGCGGTGCCGCGGAGCCTGCGTGATTGCCGTACGATAACCACGGCCCGTTGTCGGATGTAAACAAAACCAGAGTGCGTTCACTCAGTCCGTTGCGTTTGAGCGTCTGCATAATTTCGCCGACACTCCAGTCAATCTCCGCAATCACGTCCGTGAATAATCCCTTGCCTGTCGAGTCTTTGAATTTTTCGGACGCAAAGATGGGCACATGCGGCATGCTGTAAGGCATATAAAGAAAGAACGGCTGCGCCTTATTGCGGTCAATGAAATCGATGGCATGCTCGGTGCTCCAGCGTGTTAGGAAGGGCTGATCTTCGGCGGTGACATTGTTGTTCACCGTTTTGGTACCCTCGATGAGCGGCAATGGTGGAAAGTTTTTTGATGTCGGGTGGTAGGGCCACATGTCGTTCGAGTAGGGTAGCCCAAAGTATTCATCGAAACCGTGCCGTGTTGGTAAACCCGCGCCGCGATCGCCCAGATGCCACTTACCAAAGATCGCAGTCTGATACCCGCGCGGCTTGAGCACTTCGGCAATCGTTTGTTCGTCAGGATTCAAGCAGGTTTTCGCGCCAGGTCCTAGCGCACCCAAAATTCCTAGCCGCACGTTGTAACAACCCGTCAACAGCGAGCAGCGGGAGGCACTGCAGACCGCCTGCGACACATAAAAGCTGGTCATCCGCCGACCTTGTTGGGCCAGTTGGTCCAAGTTCGGCGTTACCATTTGTTCACCACCAAAACAGTGCAAATCGGCATAGCCAAGATCATCCGCGAAAAAGACGACAAAGTTCGGCTTCTCGATATTCGGTTTCTCAGCGGCCCCAGTGACCCCAATCGTCATCGTCAGACAGACAAATGCACTGCCGAACACGAGCGTTTCCACAAGCGAGTGCAGGAACGATTTTGCCCACAAATTCACTTGTCTTCTTACTGGCATTCTTACGGGCATTTTCATGGCGGCTCCTCGCGGTAATTAAGCGACGAGAATGGAAGCTAGAGTCAAAGCTAGAGTCTACGAAGCAGCGTCCGTGATTGCAATTGCCGGACGCGACAACTCAGCGTCTCTTTCGACCGGCTGCTACCGGTAGCGTGAGCCTCGCGATTGCGCGATAATACCTGTCTACGCATCGCCTTCAGCCAATATGGAACGTAATCACGCTGTTGTTACAATTTAGTGAGCGGTAGACCATGGAATGTTATTTGGACGTAGCGACCAGCACCAAACATCCCTTTTGGGTGTTTCTAGGCACTGCACCCGATGTGGCAGACTTGACGCAGATTGAGAACATCGAGGCTGTCGTGGCCAGTCAGACTGACCCCCAAGTCTTGGCTTGGTTGAGCAGGATTGGCGAGCGAAGCTTAAACCTGCATCTCAAGTTCGTCGACGAAGATGGTGGTTTCAAAACCGAGCACTGTCTGGCTCAAATCGAACCTCAAGCGGACGGAACGCAATTGCTGTTTCTCCGTCGCTAAGGATTGTTCGATGAATAACTGTCTTATATAAAGTGACCTGCACGATGTTCTATCGATCCAAACCTTTGCATCGAAACCTCGCCAGACTGTGGCGTCGGCAATTCCTGGCTTGTCTTTGCCTCATGTTGACTTGTGGCGTTAATAGCTTCGCCCAGTCGCCAGTCTTCGAAAGTGAACTGATCTTCCCGCTGCATCCCCAACATAATCATGCACCCGGGATTGTCGAATGCGGCAATGGCGATTTGCTGGTGTCTTGGTACCGTGGTTCGGGTGAGCGCAAATCGGACGACGTGGCTGTCTTTGGCGCCAGGCGGACGGCGGGGGCTAGCGGCTGGAGCGAGGCATTTTTAATGGCCGATCGCCCTGGTTTTCCGGACTGCAATACTTGCATGCATATTGATGCGGCGGGGAAACTGTGGCTATTTTGGCCCACCATCTTGGCCAACAGTTGGGAATCCTGCTTGACCAACTACAAGGTCTCCACGGACTATTTGCAAGCGGGTGCACCGAAGTGGGGCGAGGAGGGCTTAATCCTGCTCAAACCGGATGACTTCGCACCCGCAGCCCTGAAAGTTCTCGACGAAGTGCTGGGGCAGTTCGAACCTTTGTTAAACGCCGCAACACGCGCCGAAATTGATGGAGTTCGCCTGCGATTAAGCGACAAACTCTATCAGCGGTTAGGTTGGCAACCGCGGTGCAAGCCTACCGTTTTGCCCAGTGGTCGAATACTCTTGCCGTTGTACACCGATACGTTTTCAATATCGATTATGGCCGTCAGCGATGACCAGGGCAAAACGTGGTATGCAAGTCATCCTTTGATTGGATTTGGCAACATCCAGCCCACTGTGCTGCGGCGCGACAACGGTACCTTGGTGGCTTACATGCGTGAGAATGGTTTGATGAAACACATTCGCGTGAGCGAATCGACCGATGACGGCCTGACTTGGGGCACGGTCGGAGTCATTGAGCTACCCAACCCCGGCTCTGGTGTAGATGCGGTGCGGCTCCGCAATGGGCACTGGCTGATGATTTACAACGATTCCCTTAGCGGACGCAACAGTTTAGCAGCGTCCCTCTCCGACGACGAGGGCAAGACTTGGAAGTGGAAGCGGCGAATCGAATCGCAGCCCAGCGGGTCTTACCATTACCCAGCTGTCATTCAAGGCAATGACGAACGCATTCATGTGGTGTACAGCTACTTTGCAGAAGCTGGTAAAAGCATGAAGCATGTGGCCTTCAGTGAAGCATGGCTGCTCAACAACGAGTAGTGATGCTATGCCGGACGAGTAAGAGTCCTGTCTGATATCCTGGCCAAGTGATAGGGAGGCGACATGACTAATGCAACAAGTCATCGGCTGGTGGCGGGATTTTTCCAGACGTATAGAACTTCGTGAGGTCAATTCCGCCTCGCTGTTCCTCTTCCATCAGTTTCAGGCGCGACTCGAGTCGCTCCATACGCCGTTGCAATTGCGGGATCAAGGCCGGTAGCGGATCGATGGGCTCCAGTCTGGGAACCGGCGGATAACCCAGATGACGCTGCATGGCGGCAAATAGGAAGAGTGAATCTTT
>JBBQRC010000737.1:0-3156 GCA_038215215.1 Pirellulales bacterium | reverse complement strand
GTCCCGAACGAACCACTGCCTGAATTCCACGGCCGGTTCCGCAGTCTGTTATCAGATCGACGATGGCCAATCGAGTGCGATCCGTTCAGCCATCGAATCCGCGTGGCAACGGGGATTTGCACCCGACGAGCAGCTTCAATTGCAGTTACTCGCACTGAACTGCTATGCCTGTCACGAAAGGGATGGATTGGGGGGAATTGGAAGAAATCGCAAAGCTTTTTTTGAAACCGTTGGCCACGTTGATCTCGGCGATGAAGGGCGATTACCACCTCCGCTGACCGGCGTGGGACGCAAACTACAGACCACCTGGCTGAACAAGGTCTTGCAAGGCAACAAGGCTGACTTGAGGCCGCACATGCTCCTGCGCATGCCGATCTTCGCCACTGCGCAAACTACGATCATGCCTCAACAGTTTGCCACGATCGATCAGGCCTTCGACCAATCGGAAGTAGCCGTCTTCGGCGACCTCACAGGACTGGCAGAAGTTGGACGCCAGTTGATGGACGTGGGCTGCGTGCAATGTCATCAGTTCGGCGGCAATTCATTACCGGGAGTTGTTGGTATCGATGTGCAACATATTGGCGCGAGGGTGCGTCCACAGTGGTTTCACGATTTCTTGCTCAACCCTGGCGCAATTAAGAGTCGAACCCGCATGCCTACTTTTTTTCCGGATGGCAAAAGCCAGCGCGACGATTTGTTAGAGGGAAACCCGCAGCGGCAGATCGCCGCCATGTGGGCCTATTTGAAGGACAGCCAGCGGCTGGACCTGCCGGAGAAAATCAATGAGTCTCGCTCGCAAAACTACGAATTGCGTCCGGTCGATCAGCCACTCGTGCTGCGGACGTTCATGAATGGTGTCGGCACGCAGGCAATCGCAGTGGGCTTTTCGCAACAAGTGCACTACGCCTTTGATGCCGAGCAACTGCGACTCGCGCTGGCTTGGCGCGGACGATTTATCGATGCCCAGGGGACGTGGTTCGTGCGCGCAGCACCACCTGCCGACCCGCTCGGCGAGGACGTTGTGCAGCTACAAGATTTGGTGCTCTTGGCACAGCTTCATGATGTTGAGCAAACTTGGCCTACAAACGCTGACGGCTATCGCTTTAAGGGCTATCGCGTGGACAATTCCGGCGTCCCCACGATGCTGTATTCTGTCGGGGGCTGCGACATAGAGGATCGAAGCACTCCTTGGGTTGGGCCAAATCAGGTAGGAGTCGGACTGACGCGCAGGCTGCTTATCCACAATGCTAACGGTCCTCAACACGACGTAAAACGATGGATACGCGCGGCGACCGGCGAGCGATTAACCGCACAATCAGACCATGCGTTCGTCAATGACGCTGGATTAGTCGTGACAGTCGCCAATCAAGCGGCTGCGGTTGCAAACGGTCGCATACGTAACATCGCTGGCCGAAGCGAATGGCTCATTCCGCTTGACATTGTTGACACGCAGGTCATTGAAATTCATTACACCTGGTAAAGCGATTTTTCATGCACTGGCAGAAAACGACCTGTGTTGTCCTCTGTGCTTTGAGCACGCTGGCGCATCGTGTGCTCGCCGACGAAGAGGCCGAATATTATCGGCTAGTGCCAGTGGTAGTTGCCAAAGCGCGAGCGGATTCACGGGCGGAGAATTGGCAGCCTGCGCCCGACGGATTAGCACTGGAAGTCAGTGGTATCGCGATTTTGGACGAGCGGCGAATTGCAGTGGCGATACGCAAGGGTGAAGTTTGGATTCTCGATGGAGTCTACGACGAACCAGCCAATCGCGTTTCCTTCAAGCGCTTTGCCACAGCCCTGCACGAGCCGTTGGGATTGCTTCGATGGGGCGATTCACTCTACACGGCTCAACGCAGCGAACTGACACGTCTTCGCGACACCGATGGTGACGACGTGGCCGACGAATATTTGACCGTCGCCAAAGGCTGGGGAGTGACCGGCCAATATCACGAATATGCTTACGGCCCCAAACTCGATGGTCAGGGTAACCTGTGGGTCACGTTGAATATTGGCTTGGGATTGACCGGCGATCAACTGAATCACATCGTCCAGCCCCCTGGGCGCGGTTACAAGCAAGGGTTGTGGCGCGGCTGGGGCTTGAAAATTGGCAGCGATGGAGAACTCATCCCGATGGCTGCAGGCATGCGTTCACCCAGCGGCTTGGGTGCCAATGCGCTGGGTGACATGTTTTACACCGATCAGCAGGGAAATTGGGTCGCCACGAACACGTTGCATCATTTGCGACGTGGTGCCTTCTACCATCATCCTGAATCGCTGGCGTCCATGAATCAACCGGATTCGCCGCTGCAGGTTACTCAGGAAATTCCCGATGGCCTGCCATTTCCGGATGCAGTAAAGGTGTTCCCGCAACTAACACCCCCGGCGGTTTGGTTTCCGTACAAGAAAATGGGGCAGTCGGCCACCGACATTGTGCTCGACGGCAGTGGTGGAAAGTTTGGACCGTTTTCAAATCAATTGTTCGTGGGCGAGTTCACACAAGCAGGTATTCATCGTGTCTTCTTGGAGCAGATCGACGGTCAGTATCAGGGTGCCTGCTTTCCCTTTCGCTCCGGCTGTGCATCGGCAGTATTGCGACTCGCTCAAAGTCCTGATGGCAGCCTGTTTGTCGGGCTTACCAATCGTGGTTGGAGCAGTCTGGGGGTGGCGTCGTATGGCTTGGAGCGACTCATATGGACCGGTAAGACACCGTTTGAGATTCTCGAAATGCGTGCTCAGCCCAACGGGTTTGAGCTGGTATTTACTCGACCCGTTGATCGCGATACAGCGGTGAATTTGCAGTCCTATCGCTTGCACAGCTACACCTACTTGTATCAGCAGACCTACGGTAGCGACGAGATCCAAGATCGTCCGCTGGAAATCACTTCTGCCCGAGTTTCAGAGGATGGGCTGCGCGTCCAGCTAGGGGTCACTGGACTCCGCGAATTGTACGTTCATGAATTGGTGGCCGAAGGAATTCGCGACGTTCAGGGGCAGCCCTTACTTCATGCCCAGGCTTACTACACGTTGAACAAGCTGCCCAGCGTAAAGTAGCACCACCGGTCGCATCCAAGCACTTGGATCTGCACGGGCTTGTCCGGTTTCGGTTTAAGGGGTCAGGAGTCAATTGCACGGGGTTAAGCAATTTGCGAGTCCCCT
>JBBQRC010000736.1:0-3158 GCA_038215215.1 Pirellulales bacterium | reverse complement strand
CAAATACTTGTTGAACCAGTCCACCATTCCGGCCATTAGCCGCCGATTTCCCTCCGCATCAAAGCCGTGTGCCGCACCTTCGATTGTGATCAACTCGGTCGGCACCCCCGCTTCCGCAAAGGCTTGCGCGATCTTTTGGCTGTGCCAAATCGGAACCAGCTCATCTTTGTCGCCGTGAACCAATAGCGTCGGTGCGTCGTCTGACGTCACATGCATCAGTGGCGAATACTTGCTAGCTTCACTAGGGTCAAATTTTAACGCTGGAAATTCCTCGCGACGCGGACTTTTGAAATCTACGTACGGCGCCAGATCGGTCGGCGGAAAGACTGCCACTACGGCTGCCACATGCGGCGCATTTGCTCCTTGCTTGTCATTGGTCATCGTCCCCAATAGCAGCGACAGATGTCCCCCTGCGCTAAATCCGAATACACCCAACCGTGCCGGGTCTACTTTCCAGTCCGCAGCATGCGTATGGATGTACTTCAAAGCACTGTGCACATCCTTCGAGATCTCAGGAATCAAATACCGAGGGCTACTTCCGTGGCGAACCGCAAAAACAGTATATCCGCTATCCAGTAGGGGTTGAAACATGGGCTGAAGTTGCTTGGGCTCAACCCACTTCGACACCCAGCCCCCGCTGACCATGAACAATAAGCCGACTCCCTTGGCATTCTTCTGCGGTTGGAAAACGTCAAAGGTCATAGCGAGACCATCTTTGTGCCCGTACACGATGTCGGGTGTTATCGAGACAGTGTCCTGCGCTATAGTTGGACGACAGGCCACTGCCGCGATTACCAGCAGGATCGCAGCGGTACTACTTTTTTGGCGGTTCATGATTAGCCTCAGGAGTTGGGTTTTGGATAAAGATCAACCTTTACAATGCTTGGCGACCTGACTCTTCATAAACGCCAGGCCTTCTTTCGCTAGTTTTAATTCGTCGTCGAACATCCGTCGCCAGATTTTGGTGGCCGCGGCCAATTCGGGTAGCGCCAAGCCAAAGGCTTCGATCACTAACCAGCCGTCATACCCGATATCGCCAATGGCCGAAAAGTTTTTCTTCCAGCGAATGTTTCCTGCTCCGGGTGTGCTGCGATCGTTCTCGCTAATGTGGATGTGGCACAGCACATCTTTGATCGCGGCCAGCGTTTTGGGAATGTTCTTTTCCTCGATATTGCTATGGAAAGTGTCGTACATGATACCACACGCCGGGTGATTCACTTCACGGGCAAAGCGAGCTGCATCGGCGTGCGCATTGAGCAAATAACACTCGAAGCGATTCAGGGCTTCAACCCCCAGTTTGACTTTTACTTGGCCGGCATGTTCGGCCACGGCGCGCATGCTTTCGACCCCCCAGTTCCATTCATCTTTGGTCGGACCAGCACCCGTGAAGTAACCGAGCGCCGAGTGGTACGGGCCAACCAAAGTTTGCACTCCGGCTGCGGCACAGCAATCGAGTGTTCGCTTGGTCAGTTCGATCCCCTTGGCGCGGACTGCGGCATCAGGGCTGATGGGATTGTCTTCTACATTGCGGACAGTGACCGCCGTGCGTTGCAAACCGAGATCGTCGAGTTTCTGGCCCCAGGCCGCGTAATCGATATCGAGATTGAAGATGGGAATCTCAATGCCGTCGTAACCGTAAGATTTGAGCTTCTCGAGCACGGGCAGCATCGAATCGTTCAGTTCACCGCCCCACAGCAGTAGATTCATACCGTACTTCATGTTGTCACTCCTGAGGAAAAAATTAAGAGAGGTTAATAACTACTTGCTGGTGCAGGTTGTTCGCCACCCAGCGGCACGGGCTCTGTCAGTAAGGCGTCAGCCTGACTGGTGACGCGCGGTCGTACGCCGGCCAACCAGGCCACGACTGGGTCGGGTAGCGGTGCAAGTCCGACTCGTCGCATGACATGATTCAGTCGCATCCACAATCGAGCATCGTCGCCATAATCTGCCAAAAATCGCTCTTTCACAAACCGCGGAATGAGCCGGGGCAAGATGTCGAAGGGCTTGGTGCAAATTTTGTTCGCGGCGTGTTGAATCAAGTCGAGATCTAAAGACTCCAGTGCAGCGTAATAGTTAATAAGATAGCCGGGATCGGCCTCGTTGAGTACTGAGTCGAGCAGCAGTTCGACGACAATATGCCCCACAAATCCGGCTTGAAGGCCTCCCCCAGGTGGCAGCAGCTCACGCAACTCGACCGCCAGCCGTGTACTGAGCAGCACGAAAACTTCGGTTTGGTGGAACCAACGGTCGTCGTGGTGGTGTTGCATGACCCCGCGGGCAAACGCACGGATTCGTGGATCCCTATCCTCAAGAATCGGTAACGCGGCTCGGCTCCGCGCCCGATTGCGGCGGTCAACGACGTTCATCCAATCCGGTAGCGCGGTTCCCGCCACGAAATACGGGTCATCCAAGTGCCTGTAAGCGTGCGCTAAATAGTTCATCAGGCCGAATCCTATTGGGCACCAAAATCGATCATCCAGACTTGGGGAGTTCGCACGCGTGGACGAATTTCACCGCTGGCGAGCACTACTTTGCCATCGAACTGCATTGCCTGTGTGGTAACTTGGTTGGCGGGGCTGGCGTGCCCCTCGCGCCACGCGTCCGCGGGCGCATTGTAAACGTAGGTGATGCGTGGAAAGCCTGGGTGGGCGTCTCGCAATGCGTCGGTGCGTGCGAACAGCGCACCGTCATCGCCGCTCAGAACAACCAACTCCTTCGAACTGACGCCAACGGCTGTGCCGGCCGTGGTTGCCCGCGGCATAGGGGTTCGTGATTCCCATGTCAGCGACTGCGGCTTGAATTCCCAGCAATCATCGAGAAAACGCAGATTGCCATCCCGTTCACACCTTCCCCCGATGACATACAGGCGGGGCACTGCATCACCGAGTAAAGCAAGCGTGATATTAAAGGCGCGGGCAGGTCCTGGGCAGCCAGGCAGAACCTCCCAGGCTAGCGAGTCATCAATGGGCTTCGATAAGTCCAACCGCCATAGATTCGCCATGGCTGACCCTAAACCGCTATCACTTTGCCCACCAGCTAAGTAGACCGCGTCCCCTAGAGCGCACGCCTGGCCATAGACACAGGCTTGGGGGAGTTTTGGTAGCGGGCTGATCTCAAGTTTTTGTTTCGCAGCCTGCCACTGCAGCAGCCAGCATTGG
>JBBQRC010000735.1:0-3173 GCA_038215215.1 Pirellulales bacterium | reverse complement strand
GCTCGTGCAAGCGGTCCGCGACGGTGGGCATACGCATGGCATACTGCTTTTGCAAAACCGCTAGGTGCTCGATATAGGTTTCGCTTTCGCGTCCAATGCGATCTGCCAAGGCACGACGCCACTGCTGTGCCGTCTGATGGCAACCCGCCCGCACCAGAACTTCGTGTGTCCAGTAAATCGGTTTGAGATTCCAGGACACTCGGTCGTACCGCACGCGAAGCCGAAGAAAATCGAGCAACATGTACAGCATTTCGCCTCGGTCGGACTGCGTGGTCGTGCTGTTGTAATCGCGATACTCACTATAGTGGTCGATGATGGCCTCGAGCACGACTCCCAGTTCGTGTTCAGCTTCGCTGGAGGTGATATCCCCGTCATCGATGGCGTCGAGCAACGGTTGTACGCCCTCGTTGTAACCATCCTCGCGAACATTTTGTAACCACTGCCCTACTCCTTGGTGTAGGATTGCGCGGACATTGCTGAGACGCAAGAAAGATTGCGTGAAAATGGCTCCGCCAAAGCGTTGTATAAAACTGACCAAGCGTCCCCAACTCTTGGGATTATCGACTGTTTCCAAGACGCTTAAACGCAGGGTGCGACTGTGGGACAACCAGCAACCGAGCATGACCTCGGTGAGTTGCTCGAGCACATCGATTAAGGATTCGCTGTTGGGCTCTAGATCGCCCAAAGATTCCCCGTCATGTGAATCAAAGTCGATCGCAGCCGCTTGGGCGAGTAATTCGCTGATCGGCAATTCTTTACTTAGACGCTGGCTTCGTTTATTCGCTTTTCTTTTGGCACCGCCGCGACCGCTCGCCTGTCCTTTGGATTGGCCTGCAGCCATCGACTTGAGCTCCACGATGCGCCATTCGTATGCATTGCGCACCGCGGCTCGTACCATCGCGACAAAACCTAGGTGAAACAAGTCGTCAAATTCGGTAACGGCTCCCGGGCCAATCGGATTGTGATGCTCCATAAATCGCGCCGTCTCAATTAATTGGCAGGCTGAGTAAAATAAGCCTTGACGCGGCAGCCATACAAGCAAGTGGGAGAGTACGCGTCGGCGGAGACGAACACTATATATCTGCCCTGGATCGCCTCCCCGCGCCAACGGAATGTATAGTAACTTCTTGACGCGCAGAGCCGTGAGCAAGCGCGTGAAATCCCGTTCCACTTTTGCGTGCTCGCCGTGCAATAAGCTGCCAAAGATCTCGACGGCCAAGCGATCGTCTTCGGGTAGCTCTTTTAACTCCTTCGTTACGGACGTTCCAGCGTCCCCGCTGGCCTGCAGCGAAGCCAGCAACATGCGCCGCGCGTCCGCGGTCTCGAGGGCGGTATTGATAATCCGTTCGAGCAGTGACTCTTTGACCAGCCGCTGTCGATCATAAAGTGACATGGCTTCTTGATTCGCGCCACAATTGCTGAGTCTGTGGGACGCCACACCATCCAACAGTGCTAGCAGCCCGCGGCGATTCCCAGCCGCCTGCTCCGCCCAGCGTTCCATGGCTTCCAGCCGCGACGGGCGAAAACCAGACGGCGGTGTCATCTCCGCCCGCAAATGACTGCTGAGCGCTGCGCCTTTCCACATTTGCGCAACAGCGGTTAGGAAGGTAAGATGTTGATTCAACCGATTGGATTCTTCAACCAACTCGGTAGTCGTTCCCGAGTCACCCGCCTCCGATAGACTACTATCAACGCCGTCGTCGGTACTGTCTTCATACACGACCCCCGCCCAAGCGGCTTGATAAAGTTCACCTTCGTCGTTGTTCGCGTCGTCCACATCGTCACCGTTCGACGCTGCCAGCGCACTTCCCGCACCTGGTGATTGCCGCCGTGGCTTGGCCAGCTTGAATTCCGGCGGAGTCCAATAGTGATCGGCGTTAGATTCCAAGTAATCAAAGAATTTCTGTGCGACACTCCAGTTCAATCCAACTGGCAGACTGGCGACCCCTGCCGCTGGGGCGGTAGCCGCGTCTGCGCTCGCATGCGAATTGTCTAGGACATGTTCGAGCCGCTGCAACCAGCGCCGGGCAAGTTCCGAAAACGAAGCTTCACCCTTTTGCAAGCCAACCCGATCTGCCTGGCTCAGCCAGTGGACAAGCAACGCCATCGACGCCACAAAGTCATTGCGTTCCAGCAGCGACTCGACCACTAACGCATAGGCTTTCGGTGAATCAAAAAGTTCAGCATGAGGCGTCCAGAAACGAACGTCTCCAGCCGCTGCTCCGCCTGCATGCCAGAGCGACAAGGCTTTAGCGACCAACGCCGCCGAATCCAGCGTTTCCATCGGATCTGTAGCTTGCAGATCATTCACTTCATGCGCTGCAAACTGTCGCCACCACTCGGCATTGATGCGTAATTGGCGTTCGATTTGGAGGCATAAATCAGTCCTACCACTTCCCGAGGCCTCGCGCCAAATCCTCGACTGGAGAGCAAACACCATTTCCATTAGATGCACCAGATCTTCGACCCGATGATCGTGGACAGCGGAGTCTGGGCCCTGAAAACGCGCAAAATTGCCGGCAAACCCCAGAATATTCCAGGGATCTACAATCGCCCCACATTGAATTCCGCGATGCACAAGATCCATGACTTGGGGAGAAACAGCGACTGCGTCGTCCAATCGCTCCACCTGTAGGAAGTGATCGGCCGCGGTCATTAAGCAATCGATGCGACTAATGATGCGTGCCGATGGAACCGGTACGACTTCAGACTGTTCTTTGGCCGCGACTGCATTGCCCATCCTGGCAAACAGACGTGCCAATTGGACATGCTCAAGCTGCGAGGCGCGATGTTTGGCTAAATAAGTGTTCAAATGCTGTCGGGCACCACCAAACGGTTGGCGTCGGATTTTTTGTTCTTCAAGCAATCTCTCCAAGTGAGGGCCACTCATCTGCTCCAGCAATTGCTCATAAAATTCATCGCGGTATTGGGCGATCTGCGGCAACAGCGTTCCCAGCAACACGGTGGATGCAAAGGAACCCGGACCACTCCCGGAAATTCCCGCCGCCATCAAAATCGTCCCTGCCAGGACCGCCGCGGACTCATGCAAGACTTCCTCCTGGGACAGCGAGTTTTCCTCGTGCACGCGTGCTAATAAAGCATCCAACGTAACTTGTTGAATCACGAAGCGCCGATAATTACCGGCGTTGTCTATACGGTGTGGATCCCACTGC
>JBBQRC010000734.1:0-3178 GCA_038215215.1 Pirellulales bacterium | reverse complement strand
CTGGCTGGGTTACAGATCGCGGTTGATCCAAGGAAAACACCGCCCCGTCGGATAAATGGGGGTTCTGGAGTGAGTTGGTGCGATCGTGTGCCTGCCTGAAAGCAATTCTGACCTCCAAGTGGATTCGATACGAACGATTTCGGATAAGCTGTAACATGAGAATTGCTTGATCGATGTGGGAGGCACCTTAGACCGTTCACATTTCACACACGTCGCGTCCTGCTGCGACGTTCCAGTTGCCGCATTTCGCAGTGATCCACAATGGCCAATAGAAAATCTCCACTTCAGCTCAGTTCCAAGATTACTTGCCTGCCGGTCGTGCATGGCAGTGCGGATAGCGCCCAGGTCGTGCGTCACTGGATTTTTGAGAACCATTATGATTGTCTGGCGGTAGTCCTCCCTGAATCCTTTCGGTCAGGGGTGATGGAAGCGATCTCCTTGCTGCCGACCCCGGCCATGGTGCTGCAACGCTGTTTGACGGATTACAGCAGCGGTTGGAATTCAGAGACGGAGGGTGAGGCTGGAGATGCCACCGCAGCCTGGAGCTATGTGCCCATCGATCCGTGCCAGCCAGCGATTATGGGCTTGCGGATCGCCATGCAAGAGCGATTGCCGATCGAGTTCATCGACCTGGAGACCAATGAGTTTCAGCCGCTCGCAGCGGCGCTGCCAGATCCCTATGCACTTAAAACCGTTCCGCTTGAGCGTTTTGCAACTGCCATCTTGCCAGGGATTGCACGGCCGTTTCAAGAACAAGTGGTCCAGCGATTGAACTACATGGCTTGGCGGTTGCGGCAATTGGAACTGAAATATGAAAATATTTGCGTGATTTGTTCGATTCAAGAGTGGCCTTGGTTGCATGAGTCCTACGCGGAATTTCGTGCTGAGCCCCCCGAGCACGATATCGTCGAACCGCCGACCATTTACGGTGTCAATCCAAGTTCCTTGATCTTCTTTTTCGGTGAACTTCCTTTCATCACCGGCTTGCATGAGCAAGCGCGCGCTCAGTTGGAAGACGATGCCAACGTCACCATCGATGGCGTGAAGCAGTTGCTGATGTCCGCTCGCAGTAGCTATCTTCAGGATCTAGGCAAGCGCGCGCGGAGGATCACACCACTGCTACTAAGACAATGTCTCAAATACGTTCGCAATCTTACG
The DNA here is from genome assembly GCA_038215215.1 of Pirellulales bacterium. Lineage (GTDB taxonomy): Bacteria > Planctomycetota > Planctomycetia > Pirellulales > Pirellulaceae > Aureliella. The sequence goes on along the minus strand of JBBQRC010000734.1, from coordinate 2,020 downwards.
TTACTTGAGCATCGCATGTCCCCCGACTTGTACACGATTGCTCTGGCGGCCCAGCAAGTCTTGGGAGACCAATACACGATTCATCTCGTCGATACCGCTCGACACTACGCGTTTCAGGGAGATGCCGAGGCCTTTCAGTCCGACGATGCGCCCTACCAGCAAATCACACTCGGGATCGACCAATTGCGCTTGCCGGGGCAAGATCTGGTGAGTGTCGTCAGTCGTTTGCCAGGCCCACCGATCGCGTGGCGATCTCTCGAATTGAGGCGTCGGCCTGTGCGGGAAGAGCGCGATCGCTGGGCGACTCAATGGAATCCTTATTCGCAGTGTTCTTGGCCACCGGAGGATAGTCTGATCGAAAGCTTCCGCACGCGGGTGGTTGATCGCGCCAAAGCCATCATTGGCTTCGACTTGGCACGCAGCGAAAAATTTTCCACTAGCATCAAAGACGGTATCGATATTCGGGAGACCCTGCGGCATTGGTACGATGGCGAGATTTACGTCAAAGTGATGCCGCCAAGCGTCGGGACAGTAGATTGCTGCTTGATGCTCTTCGACGTTCCAGCCGACCCTCGCGACTACCCGTGGCGGACGACTTGGTTCGCGGAGCACGAAGAGGAATCGACATTGGCCTTCTTTGCCACCGATTTTCATGAAGAACTGATCGGGCCTGGGATTGCCCTGGCAACGTACGGCGGGGCCATGTTCTTGTATCCGCCGGTGTCCATCGCGGATATCTGGCAAGACCCGCGTTTGGACTTTGCCGAACAATTGGAAGATCGTTTGGTCGCCGCTGCCTGCTTGCACTCCCGTGAGCGTCAGATTGCACTTTTGTGTGAACGCGCCCCCGGAGCCAACTGGCGCAGGATCGCGAAGAGATTTCATAAACAATTAGTGCACGTGCCGCTGAATCACTTCAATGATGCCACGCTGCAGCAATTGCGGATGGTGCACGTGCTGAATGGCCAGCAAGTGCGTTCGTATGCTGAGCACTTCATTCGCAAAGCTTAGCCGCCTAGCAATACGCCGCGGTTTGGCTCACAATGATTGGTGCGTTGGTCAATCGGCCATGCGTTGGTTAATCGCGCCCGAGGCGATTTTCCCAAGCGGTACCCGAGCAATCCTAGCGCTGCCCTTTTAATTCATTCGCGGCTCAATATTGAGCCCCGATTGTTCATTTGGACTATGCCCTCACACGCCACATGCCTCGGAGCGTTGCATGCAACATTTAGATCATCTCAAGAACCTTGTCGTCATGGCGGCTGCGGATGGCAGTCTCAATGAACAAGAAATCGCCCTGCTGATCGATCGCTGCGCCGAGTTGGGCTTGAGTGCCGAAGATCTCGAAAAGGCAATTTCTTTTGCGCTCAGTGATAACGCCAAACTTCGTTTCCCAATTGACCGTCTCGAGCAAAATCAGATGCTCGCTGACTTGGTCAGAATGATGGCCGCTGATGGACGACTTTCAGAAGTCGAGAAGCGTTTATTTGCTCTGGCCGCTGCCAAGATGGGCATCGAACGCGCCGAACTGGATGCCATCATTGATGAACTAGTTGGCAAGCGTTGAACTTCGTCGCTGCGTTAAGATTTTCGCGAGCCTTCCCCTATTGCCGAAGATGCTTCGACGATAATTTTTCTCAACCGCTAGCTGCCTAGCCGCCTAGCTGCCGCGACGTCCTGGGACACCACGCTTGCTCCGCTGGGCGACGGATTCGTGGCCGGTTCCATGTGGATCGCGTGCCCCGATCGGTCACTGCGATAAAACGAATAGTTCTGCGAGTAGGGTTGATTGGTCGCAAAGTGAAGATAGGTGCTAGCAAAGCCCCATTTGCTCTCGATCAAGATGGTGCCGTTTGCGAGCGTGCTGCGCACTACACCGGTATGGATCACCGCACCTGTTTGATCACGGTAAACGATGACATCATCCGGCTGCGGGACATCAACGTCTCGGTAGCCATTCTCATTCAGAATCAGTTGTACATCGACGCCCCGTATCAGGTGTTTTCCTTCGCTAAACACC
>JBBQRC010000733.1:0-3183 GCA_038215215.1 Pirellulales bacterium | reverse complement strand
TGGCACGGCAATCACGTTTCCGGCTGGATGCAGAAATGGTCCGTGACAACGCGCTGGCTGTCAGCCATCTGCTAGTCGACGAGATCGGTGGCGAGAGTGTCAAACCGTATCAGCCTCCGGGTTATTGGGCTTACCTGAATTTCCCCCAGCGCGAATGGCAAAACGGAAAAGGGGAGCAGTTGTATCGTCGCAGCGTCTACACGCACTGGCAACGGCAATACCTGCATCCTTCGTTGCTGGCCTTCGATGCACCCTCGCGTGAAGAGTGTACCGCCGAACGACCTCGCTCTAATACCCCGCTGCAAGCACTTGTAATGCTAAACGACCCTGCTTACGTCGAGGCGGCGCGTGTGCTCGCCGAAGCAGCTCTGCTGCAACCGCTTGACGACGACATCGCACGCATCGGTTGGGTGCTTGGCACTGTGCTGAATCGTCCGGCAACCGCCGTTGAGGTCGAAGTGCTGGCTCAACTGCTGAGCAGCCATCGGGTTCAATATCAGAGCGATGTGGATGCAGCGAGGCAATTGATCGCAATTGGCGACAAATTAGCCGCTCAGGAATTAGACGCAGCAGAGTTGGCTGCTTGGACCAGCGTAACTCGGACGATTTTAAATTTGCACGAAACAATTACCAGAAACTAGTTAACCTGCCATGAATATTCCAGCCGCAGTTGCGCGACGTACCTTCCTGCAAGGGACGGGAGTCAGTCTAGGATCGATGGCGTTGTCGAGCTTGCTCAGTCAGTCAGCGCGGGGCGCGGGTCCAGGGCCTGGAACAGCGCCAACCAACCCGCTCGGCGCCATCAATCCACTGCACTTCGCGCCGCATGCCAAACGCGTTATTTGGCTTTACATGGCGGGGGGCATGAGCCACCTGGACACGTTCGACTATAAGCCGAAGTTAGTCGAGATGGCTGGTCAGCCAATGCCCGAATCGGTTACCAAGGGGCAACAGATTGCTCAGCTACAGGGACAACAACTAAAATGCTTTGCCCCGCAGCACCCTTTCAAAAAATGGGGTGATTCGGGGCAAGAAATCGGCACCATTTGGCCTGAACTTGCGTCGCGGTGCGCCGATGAGATGTGCATTGTTCGCTCGCTATCCACCGAAGCGATCAACCATGATCCGGCACACACTTTCATGAACACCGGATCGATGATCAGTGGTCGACCTGCGATGGGCTCATGGCTACTGTACGGACTTGGCAGCGAATGCGCGAATCTCCCCGGCTTCGTAGTCATGGTTTCCACTGGCAAATTTGGACAAAAGCAGCCCATCGCCGCGCGACAGTGGCACTCGGGTCACTTGCCTAGCCGTTTTCAGGGGGTCGAATTTCGCAGCACCGGTGATCCTGTGCTGTACGTGGGCAATCCATCCGGTGTGAATACATCCCGGCAGCGCGATATTGTCGAAGCCGTCAAGCAACTCAATCAAGCCGAACAAGCGGCCACTGCTGACCCCGAAATCGTGACTCGCATCAGCCAATATGAAATGGCGTTCCGGATGCAAGCGAGCGTTCCTGAGCTGATGAATGTGAGCGACGAACCGCAGCATGTGCTCGATTTGTACGGGACAAAAGGGGGCGATGGTTCTTTTGCGGCCAACTGTTTGCTTGCCCGCCGACTGGCCGAACGTGGTGTTCGGTTCATTCAACTCTATCACCGCGATTGGGATCATCACGGTAGCATCAAAGAACACATTGCTGGCACAGCCCAGGAGGTCGACCGCGGCGCCGCAGCTCTACTTTCCGATTTGAAGGATCGCGGCATGCTCGAGGACACGATTGTCGTGTTTGGATCCGAATTCGGTCGCACCCCCATGGCTCAGGGGAATGGACGAGATCACCATCTCGCGGGCTTCACCATGTGGCTAGCAGGGGGTGGATTCAAGCCAGGCTTCAGCTATGGTGCCACCGATGAACTCGGCTATCACGCCGTGGAAAATCGAGTTTCTGTTCACGATTTGCATGCCACGCTATTGCACCAACTGGGTATCGATCACGAGCGTTTCTCGGCGAAGTTTCAAGGACTGGATTCTAAGTTGACCGGGGTAGAACCATGTCGCGTGGTGCGTGAACTGTTGACATAGAAAATTTGCCAATCGAGCTGGCCGACTTTGGGATGGCCCTCTCTGAAACTAATCTAGGCTGAGCCGCCCAGGGGGTTGTTTGGCTAGGATTGCCACCAACTGCGCGAGCACTGCTGGCCTCTCATTCGCGAGGTTGCGAGACTCGAGCGGATCGATAGCGTAATCGGATTGAAAAAACAGGCTATGTAACTTTTCAGCGGCAGGTTGCCGAAGGCAGCCTTGGGAAGGTTCGGCAAAGGAGGGAAGTGAACTCGACCGATTTGGCTAGATCGCCGCAAATTGGAGCGTCTGCAACCGTTTCTTCGGTCGAGATTCAACAGACCCGCGGCCAAGGGCTTTTCGTGCGCAGCACGATGAACGTCGCCGTAAACTTGCAGACAACGGCGACTTTGAAAATTCGTTCAGGCAACGACTTCGGCGGTTCTATGCAGGGCAGCCGTCTAAATTGGCGAGGTGATGGACGCCAAGCCGCGCCGCGACCTCGCGCAGACGCTCACGACTGGTCGAAAGAAAACGCCCAAGACCGCGTCCTCCACGGAGCTTCTGCAAGCGAGCTTGCCACAGGGCTGCTGAACTGCCAAGCCGCTCAAAGATGCCAGACAACTCTGCCGATATCGATGCCTTGCCCTCGCGCAGCAGCCGACCGGTGTACTCGACTAGCATCAGATAATTGCCCAAAGTAAATCCGCTGAGCATCCCTTCGCGCTGCGAATCTAATTGCCGGCGATCTTCGATCGGAATCAACCACAGCGAATCCTCTAACTGCCTTGACGCTTGCGATCCGACGAAGCTGCCAGCACGGGCGGCTTGCAGATCCGGCACACGTCCCTGGTTTTTCACATGCTCGACGCGCGCTTTGACCGACGTATGGTCGCTCTCCTCAGGAGCTACCACAATACCCGCCGCAACTGGGTTCAAGTCGATGTAGGCACATACCGACAGAAGTGCTTCTTCATCCAGAATCGCGATCGATTTGAAGCGACCTTCAAAAAAAGCTCCGGTGCACCTCTCTGCTTTATTGACCATCCTCGACAGCGGTTCTTTCAAGCATTTCATAAACCAACTCAGCGACCCCAAGCGTTCACGCGTCGCAGC
>JBBQRC010000732.1:0-3188 GCA_038215215.1 Pirellulales bacterium | reverse complement strand
GCTCGGGGACACAGCGCTCGGGGACACAGCGCTCGGGGACACAGCGCTCGGGGACACAGCGCTCGGGGACACAGCGCTTGGAGCGCTTGGGGACACAGCGCTTGAGGACACAGCTTGTTCAAGCCGTTCGATCTGCCTGGTTACTTCATAAAGTCGCCTGTGGTCGCCTGGAAAGTAGCCAGCTGCCCAGACCAAGATGGCGGTACAAAAAATGAGTGTCCCTGCCCTACCTAAGAAGGCTTGCCCCCGCTCCCACACGCGATAAGTCACCACCTTGGGTGATGGAAATTTGTAACTGGGTAATTCCATTACAAACGCGGATGCTTCACCGGGAAAAAAGTATTTCTTCAGCAGCCACGCCACCGGAATTGCCACCGCCACGCCAACCACATGCATGGCGAACAGCACCGCACCACGGAGTCCAACCCAACCATTTAGCCAGTTCACATCGGGCACAAAGGTATAGATCAGCAGTATATAAACGGGCAACCGTGCCGAACAACTCATCAGCGGCGCCACCAAAATGGTAACCATCCGGTCGCGTGTGTTTTCGATGACTCGCGTCGCCATGATCCCTGGTACGGCGCAGGCAAATGAAGACATCAGCGGCAAAAACGACTTGCCGCTTAGACCCAATTGGGTCATCAGCTTGTCCATCACAAATGCCGCTCGAGCCATATAGCCACAATCTTCAAGCAGCCCAATGAAAAAGAAAAGCATCAAGATCTGCGGCAGAAAGACCAGGACGGACCCAACTCCCGCAATGACGCCGTCATTGATTAAGCTGCGCAGCATCCCGGGCTCTAGCCACCCACTAACCGTTGCCACCAACAGGCTTTGCAACGCCTCAATGGCATCCATCATCCCCGTCGCACCACGGTAGATGCTCTGGAAAATTCCGAACATGATCGCGGCAAAAATGATCAGCCCCCACACGCGGTGTGTGAGCACGTGGTCGATGCGATCGGAGGTCGTCCTGACTTGATCATCCGGACGGTCCACAATCCCTGACAGTTGTTGGCGAATCCAGTTGTACCGCGACTTCGTTTCGACAGCCGGAACGCGGTGTCCAGTCTTAGCCAATCGCTCGCGGGCAGCGGTGATTTGCGCCGGCAAGTCTGCCAGCGCTTCGCAAGTGGACAGCCGCTGTGCATGGGCGCCATCAATGTCAAGAATCAATCGCTCCACCAGGAACATCTGCATGTCAGCCTGACCATGCGCCGCCAGCCATCGATGAAGGAGTTGGCATTCCTGCTGAAATTCAGCCGGAAAGTAGTCGAGTTGTAGCAGGGGGGCGAGTGGCTGTGTACGGGCAGAAAGTGCAACATCCGGTGCCGTGGGTGAGGTCGCGGAGGAAGTGCGGCCCTTGACGGCGTCAGGCGACACTGCAGCACGTATGGCGGATTTGATTTCGGCGATACCTACGGAACGACTGGCAGAGGCGGCGAGTACCCTCACGCCCAGCCGCGCTGCGAGTTGCTCGATATCGATGTGGATTGAGCCGGCCGTAACGCGATCCCACATGTTCAACACCAGCACCAGCGGGACTTCCAATTGCCGCAGTTGCGTGAACAGGTAAAGATTGCGTTCTAAGTTGGTAGCATCGACGATGGCGACGATCGCATCCAGCTTCGGCACATCCGTTTGCCGACCTAACAGCACATCAACCGAAACCATCTCGTCCAGCGTCCGCGCCGAGAGACTGTAGGTACCCGGCAGATCGACCACAACCACTTCGCCGTTCCCGTCGCGGTAACGCCCCAGTTTCTTTTCGACCGTCACACCAGGGTAATTGCCGACGCGAGCTGGGACTCCGCAAAGTGCGCTGAAAAGTGTGCTCTTACCCGTATTTGGGTTGCCAACCAGCGCGACGGTCAACTGCGATGAACGCAAAGGTCGCAATTCGGTGATAGCCATGTTTTCAGGTGACGTCATTGGTACTCTCTCTGACTCTCACTCTGAAACTTCGATGAGTACGCGCTCAGCCTCAATTTTCCTCAGCGATAAGCGGTAGCCCCGAATGGAAATTTCAAGCGGGTCACCCAGCGGTGCAAAGCCTATTAACTTCACCACCTCGCCGTCCGTCAAACCCATTTCCATCAATCGCACCGCGACCGCATCTTGACCAACTATGTCGGTGATAGTGGCCGATTGGCCTTCACGCAGATCGGCTAGGGATGGCATGGAGAGGTTTCAAACACGCGTTGCTGGCGAGAGGAAAGTTTCAGGTGGGCCAGAATTGGAAATGGACCTCGGATTGAAGGTCGGTGGAAATGCTAAGCAACTGCTGGCTGGTGGACTGCCACCAACACTTCCAGATTATGGTTGAGGCGTAAGCTTAACCGCTTGCCATCAAGTGCTAGCAAACATGGCGCACCCGGTCGAATCATTCGCACCGTTGCCCCCACACGCAGACCCATTTCGGCAAGCCGATGGACCTGTGGCTCGTCTCCACACAGCTCAATAATGTCGGCAACTTCATCCGACTTTAACAAATCGATTGGAAGTAACGTGTCGTTCATTCGAGAAGTGATCATTTTTAGGCGGGCTCGAATTGGAATTGAGACTCAGTGTCAATAACAACTCATTCTTTATACTCGGTTCGTGCTATCTGGGGAATGACCAAATTCACATTTTTTCGTCGCGCCGCGACTCTTTACCCAAAGGGGTGATTTTTAAAGCCAAGCATTTCATCGTACCGAAACTCGACTTGTGTCGATTCGGCACAGATTGGGCCCATTCGCTCAGTCGATGATGGCAGGTCCCCAAATGCAACGCTTCTTGGCGTACCATCCAGCCGCGAATCACCAGCTTTATGCAAGTTCCGAAACTTTTTTCGAGTTTGGTACGAAGCGTGCCGCTGGCTTCCCAGCGGATCGAATCTCAATACTTCAAGGCGCTACTATGACCTACTCACGTATCTTCTCCGTTTTGATCGCCACCCTTGTCGTCGCGGTCGCCTGGCCGGCCTTCGTGCAGTCCCAGCAGGACGCCAAGGCGCCCGGGAAGGCTTTCATGCGTCTCAAGCTTGAACCTGCAAAGCAGATTTTGGAGGGGATTGCCACAGAGAATTTCGACATGATCGTAGCCAGCGCCCAACGGATTCAGACATTAACCTTGGATGAAAGGTGGAGTATTGCCCAATCCGAACGCTATATGCATAACAGTCTCGAATTCCAGCAGACCGT
>JBBQRC010000731.1:0-3197 GCA_038215215.1 Pirellulales bacterium | reverse complement strand
TTAAGATCATCGACTCACCGGCTGCAGAACCGCCACGAGAAATCGTATCGTACATGCTGCGGGAATTGGCAGTACCTAGTTACGATGCCGAGAGCGCGTGGTCGCTTGGGAAACGCTGTACAGTCAAACGAACCTGTCGGTCGGCCAAAGGGAGCGGTCGCGTTCCTCAAGGTACATGGGTGTGTACCGGTGGCGCCCGTGGCATTACGGCCTATGTGGCTGGAGAACTGGCCTGGCATTATGGTTTGAGATTGCACCTGATAGGTACCGCTCCTCAACCCCAGGTGCTCGAATCCTGGCGCGAACTGGCCGCGCCAGAACTACGGCAGTTGCGGGTACAGATCATGCAGCAAGCGCGCGAACAGGGGCAGAACACCGTTAAGGCCTGGCAGAACGTCGAGAAGGCCTTGGAAATCGACGCGACGCTGCGCAGGCTCAAATCAATGGGCATCCAGGCCACCTACCATTCATGTGACGTAGCCGACTGCGATGCATTGCAGGTCGTCTTGGCTGGAATCCGGCGGACCGATGGGCCCATCCAAGGGATTTTACACGGTGCCGGTGTAGGTAGCGACTCGCGATTCGATCACAAGCGTCCCGATAAAGTCGATCAAGGAATTCGCGCGAAGGTAGACGGCGCACTGGCGCTGATGGAACTCACCCGCGATGATCCGTTGCAGCACTTTGTGGGATTTGGTTCCATCAGTGGTCGCTTCGGTGCCAATGGTCATACCGATTATTCATTGGCCAATGACATGCTGGCGAAACTGGTAGATTGGTACCGCGGACAGCGACCTGACGTGGCCGCGACGACATTTCATTGGCATGCTTGGGGTGATGTTGGCATGGCCACAAAAGCCGATACACGGCTGGGGTTAGAAATGATCGACATGCAATTCATGCCTGCCAAGGAAGGCCTAGCTCACTTGGTCAATGAACTGGAAGCCGGCTTGCCGGAAGCTGAAGTCTTGATCACGGATGACAAATACCATCGTACGTTTTATCCTGACGAGTTGTCTGCTTCTACGGACGACACAGCCAACGTTGGTGAAGAAGCCGAGCGGCAGCTTCCCTTCCTAGCTAAGCAGGATTTTCGATCGGTAGCCAACCAACAACCGATAGAAGTCGAGCTTGATCCGCAAACCGATCCCTTTCTAATCGAACATCGCTTGGATGACATTCCGCTTCTGCCCATCGTCATTGGACTGGAATTGCTTTGTGAAGTGGCGCTTGGTGCAGTACCTGGCTCACGCGTCACCGCAGTACGCGCTATTGAGGCGATTAATGGTCTGAAGTTTCATACCAACCAAATACAGACAGTCCGCCTCGTTACTTCGCCCGCGGGGTTATCAACACACCAGCCTTCGGCCGCGTCGTCCACAGTACGCTGCGAATTAACCGCCGACGTTTGCTCGCGCAGTGGCAAGCTGATCGAAGCCAATCGAGCCGTTTTGCGAGGAGTCGTAGAATTATCCAAAGAGTGGAGCCCGGTGCAGCGGCGGGCCGCCAGTGTTCCCGACGGTCCCTGGCAACCAGTTCAATATGCTGACCGCGGCTCCAGATTCTATGTCGGACCGCCGCTACGTTGTTTACGAAAAATACAGTTTGGACAGGGTGTACTATGGGGGCGGATTGCGGCACCTGCCTTAATTGATTTGAGTGGTCCGCGGCGCTCGGTGAGTGGTTGGGTTGTGCCCAGTGCGGCCCTTGATGCGTGCCTTTATGCCACAGGACTGTTGGCTTGGTCACAAGTCCAAGCCGGTGCTCACCTGCCCGTTAGTTTTGGTGAAATTCGGCTTGGTCGCTTGCCTCATGCTGGCGAAGCCTGTGTAGTCGAATCGCGGTTCGTGAAGCGTGAGGCGCGTGAAGCGGTTTTTGACTTCAGCTTGTTTGGCAGTGACGGTTCTACGCTGTTGGATGTCAGCGAATACCGCGTTGTTTGGCTTAGCCCATGAGGCTCCTGGGCAGACATGTGGCGGTGGAACACGATATGTCGCATCGCGGCGGCGCAGAGGTAACGGGTTGTGTGACGACTAACACCGCGGCATTTACGAAGTGTGACGCTCCACATTCAAGGAAATGCGGATGACTGCGACCTCCCCGTTGCTGATCTCACTGATAATAATCGTCTTGGTAATGCTCTGGACTGCGCGAAGAGCGGGACCATGGCACGCTTGGGGAGTTGGTTTTTTTCTATCGTTACTCGTGCCGACCTGGCGAACCTTCCCTGTTTTTGGCCTGCCCATGGACATGCGCATGGCCAGTTGTTTGTGTGGGTTGGCGATCGTCATTGCCTACCATCCGACAACTTTTTTTCGCGTCCGACTGATGGCTCTTGATTTTGTCGGACTTGCCTTTGTGGCTGCGACCATCGCATCCGATTGGTGGAATGAAGGCTTCTCGCTGCAAGCACCGTTGATGACTGGCGGGGAATGGGTTTTGCCCTATGTTGCCGGTCGATTGACTCTTCGTCACATCGACGACGCGCGCCAACTTTTGCCTTGGGTCGTGGGGGTCTGCATGGTCTTGAGCTTACTCGCCGCCTTTGAAGCCTTCAGTGGCATCAACCCCCAGCAACAGCTGTTTGGCGAAGGGAAAATGTATTCCTGGCAGGTTGGCAGACACGGTAGGTTTGGCTTGGTAACTAGGTCGACCGGGGCCACCAAGCATCCCATCTGCTTGGGTGCGTTGCTCTTGTTGCTTTATCCTTGGACGATCTACGCCGCGAGTCGCGCGATTCGACGAGTCGCGGCTTGGGGATGGCTGCTGGCCCCATTGGTTGCGACTGCTGGTATTTTCTTTGCCCAATCGCGTGCCCCGATTCTCGCAATCGCGGCGTTGATCTTTGTGATGTTGGTTGTCACGCAACCGCGTTGGCGACTCTGGTTGAGTGGCGCCGCATTACTCGCAACCATTGTGCTCTTTGCTAACTTTGAAACAGCGATGAAATTGATCGAAAAGTCGGCAGACGATGATCCGCAGAAGTCGGTTAGCCTTACCATTGGCGGAACAAAAATTCCCGTCAAACGCGATTACACGTTGACGGTCGATAACGAGGAAGTGGAATACAGCAGTGCGCGCGCCAGGCTGGTTATCTTACGCATCTACAATCGTGCGATGCGCGAAGCTGGATTGTTGGGATATGGTACCGAGCGAACGAGTACCAAGCCAATGCGAGTGCCCGCCGCGCCGGAAAA
>JBBQRC010000730.1:0-3201 GCA_038215215.1 Pirellulales bacterium | reverse complement strand
CTGATTTCGGGTCAGGTCGAGTATGAGCGTGAGATCAAGGTCGCCTTGGCCGACGACGAATGCCTCACCTGTGTCGCCCGCCCAATCAGCCACGTGACACTCGACGCTTAGGCCAGCCAAGCCCCGACCCAAGGCTAGTCAGGCTGGCATTCTCTGCGTGCCAATTGTTCCCATTGTACGAGCTGTACCGGAATAGTAGTCCTCGGCACCCCAAGAGCGGCCGACGTTCACCCACTTTCGCCTTGAAACAAAGCTAACCTTGCATGGCAGCGCCCCCTAGTTGGTGGAACTCGCGAGGCCGGAATTCAGGCTTTTTCAACGCGGCTAAACATGATGATCAAGATTCCTAATCTACCGATGGGTCGACGCACCATTGGATTGCTAACCGCTCTGTGGCTGGCAGCCAGTATCGGGATGTCGCTCAACGGCGAAAGCACAGATCCTCGCAATATGGAGTTGTCCGTCCACGTTGATCCACATTTGGTTATCGGCGTTCAAAGTTGTGCCAAATGCCACGCGGCGGAAGTGAGCGTCTGGAAGCTGACGCCGCATAGCGAGACGTTTCAAACGCTCCATCGCAAGCCCGAGGCACAGCAGATCGCCAATCGCATGGGGGTCACCGCCTTTAAAGAAAATTCGGCCTGCATGAAATGTCACTACACGGTTCAATCCAAGCCGCACGGTTTGGAAGCCATCGCGGGTGTCTCCTGCGAGTCCTGCCATGGTGCCGCGCAAAATTGGCTGGACATTCACCACGATTACGGTGGACAGGGAATCACGCGCCACACGGAATCGCCAGAACATCAGCTCGCGCGACTTCGCAGCAGCATTCAAGGTGGCATGCGCAATCCAGTCAACATCTACTTGGTCGCGCAAAGCTGTTACCGTTGTCACACGGTCCCTGACGAGCGCTTGGTCAATGTCGGCGGACATAACGAAGGTAGCATGGATTTCGAACTTGTCTCCTGGTCGCAAGGAATGGTCCGCCACAATTTCCTGCGCACTCATGGACAAACCAATGAAGTTTCCAGTCCCGGACGACTGCGTCAAATGTTCTTGGCTGGCATGATCGCAGATTTGGAGTTCAGTCTACGTGCCACCGCGGCCGCGACCGAAAAAGCGACCTTTGGCATCAACTCCGCCCAACGGGCCGACCGCGCTGCGAAACGTCTTCAAGCCGCGCAATCAAAGCTCCAGCAACCACTGCTGGACGAAATAGTCGCCGTTTTCCAACGTGTCAAACTCAAGCTGAACAATCAGCAGGAGTTAACGGAAGCCGCCGAGCGCATCGCAGTACTCGGTGCACGCTTCGCAGCCAGCGTGGATGGCGACAAATTGGCCGCCATGGATCCCTTCATTCCGCCGCGTGAGCGTTGGAAGGGGAACTGAGGTCAGCGAATAACAAATCGCCCTGCAAGGCTTCACGCAGGGGATCAACACCAGCGGACGCCAAGCCCAGATGAAGATGCTTGCGCCAGCCCTCTGCTAGCTCGAATTGCTGACTCATGGCTCCTACTTCGCGATTGAGTGCGAACATCGTGTCCACGTAAGAACTCATGCGTTGCGTATCATCTAACCACTCCGCTTGACTGGCGTGGGCACATAGTAGTTGCTGCTTTCGCTGTGCAAAGGGGGTGACATCGACGATGTGGGTCGGTTTGACGACCTCCCCCAACGGGGTGCGATTGCCGTGCGGCTGAGCATGATAAACGCTTACGTCCGTGGCGTAGGTGCCGACTTGCGGCTGGGTAACAAAATTCGGCATGCCACGCACAAAGGCGGCTGTCACGGCCAATCGGGCCGCGTTCTGATGATCTTCCATGTAATCGATCGGGGCGTGCGTCAAGACAATTTCGGGCTGCGCATGACGCACTACCGCCGCCACCTGCTGTAGCAATTCAGTGGTATAAAAAATCTCCAGGTCATCGCAAATTGGCGGATAAAATTGAGCGGGAATGATCGCTGCGGCTTGCTGAGCTTCCTGTAGGCGGGTCGCCGCACAAGCAGCCCGATCAAGCGTCATGGACCCGCCACATCCGTTGGCGATGTTGAAATAGTGGACGCTCCAACCCCGTGCAGCCAATTGCAACAACGTCCCGGCCATTACAAACTCGATATCGTCCGGATGTGCTGCAATCGCCAAGACACTCTTCGAACCCATACCTATCACGCCTCATGCTTGGAGAAAGAGTTCAACGAAAACTGTCGTGACATTTGGTACAACTTTGCCCAATCTTACCTGACGCTTGCCGAGCCAGTTCGGCGTTGCCTGTTTTCACCGCCAGAACAACTTGCTGTGCCTGAGCAATCATCTCGCCAGCCAGCGCCTGGTAATCGCCGTCGGCAGCGTCCGGCATTTCTTCGATCAACGTCGCTTTGCCTAAGATCGACACGAGCTCTGCGTAGCGCGTCAAAGCCTCTTTATTCTTTTCAAACTCTGCCGGATTGGAGGTGTAGGGGGCGATGTGCTCTTGCTGGGCCCATTCGAGCAACTGCATCAGCGGGACACGGTCTATTAGTTGCGACCAGGCAATCTCCGAGTTGGCTTCTCCTGACAACTGCGCACCGTTTGTCAGATCCCCCAAGTCCGCCAAACGTTTTCGAGCTTCGGCGTAGACCTGCTGCGTGCCAATCTTCGAATTGGCAGCGACTCGCACCATCAGTTCCCGTGCCACGGTAGCGCTCGACTTCCAGCGAACTTCACCTGGATTATTTTCGATAATGGCAAACAGCAGCGCGAGCAGGGAAAACTCTTTGCGGGCAATCACCGCCCCTCCACCGGCGAAGGCAGCCGGAGTGGTAATCGTTTCGTCCAGTCGCAGTTTGGAACCTTTGACTAAGTCCTCGAGCGAGGCGGCTGATATCAAGTTGTGCCAAGCCAGTGGATCGACTGCAGTGGTCGAAGCCGCAGCAGCCGGAGCCGCCACCGCGTTGGCTGTCGCTAGCCGCACAGGAGCCTGAGCGCTAGGACGTTCACCTTTGAGCATGCTGGCTGCATCGGCAAAGAAGATGCTCCCGAATTGCCCGGAAGTAAATTTTGGCGCCTCCACCCGCTCCGGTTTCCGCTGACCCCAAGCTGGCGAAATGAGTAAGAGAAATAGGAACGTGAAGCCTAAGTACCTTGAGAGTTTTGCTAGCATCGCAATCGCCACCAGTCTGCAGTCATCAAACAACTCGAATCATTTACCTTCCATTTTAACC
>JBBQRC010000729.1:0-3205 GCA_038215215.1 Pirellulales bacterium | reverse complement strand
GAAACTTCCCACAAGCGGCGACGGCGAATTGGATCAACCAACGCGATGACGGACCAACGCTGGGCATCAACACCAGCCACTCTGGTTCGCGAGCTTGGCGACAACTTCAAAGCAATCATAGGGCAAAACACTCGGTAATACACGATCTTTGGCTCAAATCTGGTCCGTGCACTCGCAGCAACTTGCTTGGGAACCGAGCCGGCGGCAGTTGTCTCGTCCGAGGAATGATATACTTTCGCTGCGATAGGACAAGTACGTTTCGACACACGCGGCTAGCGTGAAAGGCGAAGGCTCATGTGTGGCATCACCGGTGGGTTGTGGATCGATGAAACAAAGGCGATAGGCACATCGGTCTTGAACGCGATGGTCGATTCGCTTGAGCATCGCGGTCCCGATGATCGAGGAACCCATCTCGAACCCTTGCGACGGGATGTGGCCGGCTTGATACCCGGCGTGGCGCTCGGTTTTCGTCGGCTGTCCATTATCGATTTGGCTGGTGGGCATCAGCCGATGAGTAATGAAGATGGATCGGTGTGGATCGTCTTCAATGGAGAAATTTACAATTATCGTGACCTACGCCGACGCTTGGAGGGTTCGGGCCATCGTTTTCAGAGCGATAGCGACACGGAGACCATCGTCCACCTTTACGAGGATCTCGGTCCAGAGTGCTTCGAGCATTTGAATGGCATGTTCGCGGTCGCGATTTGGGATCGGAACAAACGCCAATTAGTACTGGCTCGCGATCGACTCGGGAAAAAGCCGCTGTATTACCAATTTCAGCAGGGCCACCTACTGTTTGGTAGTGAACTTAAATCTCTGGCCCAGGCACCCGAATTTAATCATCGCCTATCAGCCGGTGCAATCGACCAATTCCTGACCTATCAATACGTCCCCCATCCCCAAACGATTTATGCCGACGCCAAGAAACTACCACCAGGTCATGTATCGGTCATTCGGGCCGACCAGATGGACGTCCGCAGTTATTGGCACGTTGACTGGCGAAACGAGATTGATATTTCGAGTTCGGAAGCGTCGACGCGTCTTGATGAGCTGTTGCGTGACTCGATCCGCCTGCGCTTGCGTAGCGACGTGCCCCTGGGCGCATTCCTGTCAGGTGGCGTCGATTCGTCGCTGATCGTTGCCTTGGCTCAGCAACAATTAGACAATCCGCTGCATACGTTTTGCATTGGTTTTCATGAAGCTGATTTTGATGAAACACGCTACGCTCGGCAAGTCGCTGACTGGGTCCGCACAAAGCATCGTGAATACAAGGTTACACCTGAGGCAGCCTCGGTCTTGGACCAACTGGTGTGGCAGTTCGACGAGCCGTTTGGTGACAGTTCCGCCATTCCAACTTGGTATCTTTGTGCCCGCACGCGACAGCATGTGACCGTGGCCCTGAGTGGCGACGGTGGTGACGAACTTTTTGCAGGCTACGACCGTTATCGTGCGCTCTGGCTCAGTCGCTGGTTCAACCGCCTGCTACCGATCGGGCCGCTACTGGGCAGTCGCTTTGTGCAAGGCCTGCCACATTCGACTCGACAGCGATCCTTTACCCGACGCTTGCGGCGCTTTGGCGAGGCCCTCAACCAACCCTTGGCACGACGTTACATGAATTGGCTGCAAATATTCCCCGAGCGAATGCGCGCCGAACTGTACCGCGAGGACTTCGTCGCCCAATTGCCTGACGAAGATCCGTTTGAGTTCTTCGAACAAGCCTGGAAAGGAGTGGGTGATCGCGACTTGATCAGTAAGGCTTCACTGTCCGACCTAGTCACCTACTTGCCCTGCGATTTGATGACCAAAGTCGACATTGCTTCCATGGCCCATGGTCTCGAGTGTCGCCAGCCCTTCTTGGATTATCGCCTGGTTGAATTTGCTGCGTCGCTCCCCGCGTCACTGAAGTTCAACGGCCGTGTCGGCAAACGATTATTGCGATCCACTTTTGGCTCGCTACTGCCGAGACAGATCTGGACTCGCAAAAAGATGGGCTTTGGCGTGCCGCTAGGAAAATGGTTCCAACAGGAATTGCGAGGGCTCACCGAAGAGCGACTGCTGGGGTCCGACAGCCGCTGCCATCAATTCTTTCGCAGCGAGGTCCTGCAATCGATCATCGACCAACACATGTCGGGCCGAGTCAACCACTGCTACCGGATATGGAATCTACTGATACTTGAGTCATGGCTGCGGCGCTGGCCAGCAGCCCACCTGTAAGTATCGTTCGCTGGTTTAGTGTCCACTCTCCATCAGCCCTACGGCATTGGCCGAGGTTGTTAGCAACTTCCATTAGCCGTGCGGCGTTGGCCGCGGTTGGTAGCAACTTCCACTAGCCGTACGGCGTTAGCCGCGGTTTTTAACAACCGGGGGCCAACGAGTTGCGGATGATGTGACAGCAATTTATCGAGCGTTTACAGATCGCTGTAGCTGAGACTAACGACCGATGGTCGGTGGATTGTCCAGCAGGAAGTCGCGTGGTCCGCGAGTCGTGTAATAGGGGTAAGCAACTTGTGCAGCGGCTGGCCCTTGGGCACCGGCACCACCGTTACCGCCACCGTGAGCATATTGTCCCGAGTGGCTTAGAAAGCGTTGATAGTCGGTACCACCACGTTGCCAGCCCAAGCGACAAGGGCGGCAGCCGATTGCGCCGTTGCAGCTATTACAGTTATTGTGATGTGAATGACTTTGGCAGCCGGTGCTTCCCAACAGGGTGAACGCCAAGCTCATAAGCAACATAACGCGTTTCATCTGCGGATTCCTTTACTCGCGCCGCCAATCGTGCGGCTGGCTCTGGGTGCTGGGTTTGATTTGATGCTCGTGCGACTCGCCCATCGGGTGAATCGATGATTGCAAGCCATTATTCGAGTAACACGATTACCAAGGCAGATTGCGGATTCGCCCTGGCGTCAACACTGCAATCGTCCTGGTCATAACGATTGAATCGGGAAAACCAGTCAGATTCGCTCAGTCCGAGCACCCCCCAGCGACACAGCTTTCGCATTTAACCCACTTTAACCATGCTAAACCTAGTCAATCGGAGTCACTAGCGAATGTGATGCGCCGCGCAGTGCCGTTTGGCGATCGGCATCCGAATACAATAAACAGCTGTGACACGGCGTTCTCTGTCCGAGTGTTCCGGCATCCTGTGTCCGGGTGTTCCGTGGCACGGCGTTCTGGGTCAGCGTGTTCCGTAACCGGGACGCTTGTC
>JBBQRC010000728.1:0-3213 GCA_038215215.1 Pirellulales bacterium | reverse complement strand
AGACACGCGTGGATATCTTTTTGCGATTGATCTAGAACACGGAAAAGTACTGTGGGAAAAGCAACTGCACTCCAAAATGGTCACAGCCCTGACTAGCCTCAGCGGAGCACTAGCCGCCAGTGGTGATTGGACAGGCAAAATTGTCCTCTGGCGGACCAGTGACGGGACTGAGCTGGGGAATTTTCAGCAGCATCGCGATCGCATCACCTCGCTCCTCAATATCGAGACTCCGGTCACGGAAGCCTTGGATCCGCCGCGTCCGACACTCATCAGTGCCAGCCGCGATGGCACGGTTCGTCTCTGGTACCCGACCCAAAACCGTTTAGTCCGCTTCTCAGATCTTCATCAGCCGGTTACGGCGCTTGTGCCACTGCAGGCATTGGAGATTCTGGCGGCGACCGCTAGCGGTGAAGTCTGCATCCTGGATCTCGCAACCACCAAAACCCTACAGGCGTTCGATAGCCAGTTGCACCATGTGGCCGCGATGGAAGTATTCAACGATAGTATCATCGCCATCAGCGGCGAAGGTGAAAATCGACTCATCCAGCTTCCTAAGTAGAACCAAACTCGGGCTGATAGAGAGCCACCACCAGCGGCTTAGGCGTCCCGAGAATTCTGGTGCAGGAATAGGACGTGCAGGTTATTGATCGACCGCCCGTGGGCTGCCCGTTCGTCACTTTAACGGTATGCCTGCGAGCGTTTGGCCATCGGTGTCTAGAATCTGAAAGTGATGCACACCCAACTTCTTTCCATCGCGGTAAGTCCACACGATCTGCTTATCGCGCGTGACCTCAAAGAGCTTCGGAGCCTGCGGATCTTTTTGCCCAGCGGCGTAGCTGGTGATGACAAAATTACCGTTCGGCAGAACTTGAGCGCCACAAGGATCTTGCAACCATGCGCCCGGCAAGTCTTGATTGGTGAGTTCCCAACCGATCTTCCCCAACTCATCAAATTCAACCACGCGGTTGCTGTGGGTACAGCAGACCAAAGTTCGTTGCGGTGTGTGGCGAATCGCGGTGAATGGCCACGAATGGACCTTGTGCTCGTTGTCACCGGCAACGGTCGTGTCGAATGACGCAATTACTTTTCCGCTGCGATCATATTGTTTCACTGCGAAATCAAAAAGATGGGGTGCTAGGTAGCTTCCATCCGGCAACTTTCGCGTCATCCGCGTCTGCATGTGATGATTTTCTTTCTGACAGGCCAAGGGGAATTCAACGACCACGCTACCCGTACCGTCGACCTCCAGCAATCGCGGATTCGCGCCCGCTTCGGTCAGCACATAAGTTCCTTCACCGGTTGGCTGAACCGAGTTGACTTCACTTTGCGTCCCTTTCCAAATCAGTTTATCAGTGCCCCCTGGCGTCACTTCAACGACCGCCCCGCCTGGATAGACATCCGATTTATTGACCGCCAAGACAATCTTGCCAGTAGAGAGTACATATCCATCACGCGTGGCTTGCGGGTACGTCCACGTCTTGTGACCTGTTCCATCAACGATGTAGGTTTCACCACCACAGGCCAAAAAACCATGCCGCACATCAGCCGCTTCGGCCATATTCGGCAGCCAGAGGAGGCCGCAAATTGCCCAGACCATGCGGCGAGTCAACTTGAGCGATAACGGACTATTCATCGGACAGACCTTTCAAAATTCAATTACGACGAAATAAACGGTCAAGCCCAAGTGACATCGCCTTTGGGCTCAATGAGCGTGATGCTTTGCAAAAAACGAATCGCTTTTTCCAGCCCCTCTTTGGGAGTCATCAAGCTGTCTTCATGCTCAATGGAGAGTGCATGATCATAACCAACCATACGCAGCGCGGAGACAAAATCGCACCAGAACTGACGCGAACTTCCGTAGCCCACAGTGCGGAAGATCCACGATCGATGGATTTCATCACCATAGTGCTTCGTATCCAGCACCCCGTTAACCGTTGCATTCCATTGCTGAATGCTCGTATCTTTCGCATGCACGTGCCAAATTGCTCCCTGCAAGGCGCGCACTGCTGCACACGGATCGATACCTTGCCATATCAAATGGGACGGATCGAAATTGGCGCCGATCTCAGGGCCGACCGCATGTCGCAGTTTCAGGAGCGATTCGGGGTTATAGACCACGAAACCAGGATGCATTTCGAGTGCAATTTGATGTACGCCTAACTTGCGCACAAACTCCGTCGTCTTCTCCCAATACGGAATGACCACCTCTTTCCATTGGTAATCAAGGATTTCCAAGTACTCAGGTGGCCAAGAGCAAGTCACCCAGTTTGGTTGGCGATCCCCTGCTGCGCCGCCAGGGCAACCGCTAAACGTGGCCACAGCTGCTACGCCCAGTTTGGCCGCCAGCCGAACACAACGCTCGAAATCAGCATGATGCGCGGCGGCCAATTTGGCATCGGGATGGATTGGGTTGCCGTGCACGGAAAGACATGAAATTTTAAGGCCGCGTGAATGAACCGCAGCCAAAAATTCATTGGCTTTGGCATCACTAGACAGTAATTCATCCGGATTGCAGTGGTCGATTCCAGGATACGCGCCGGTGCCAATTTCGATCGTCTGCACGCCCAAGCTGGCGAGATAATCGAGTGCCTGTTCAAACGGCATGGCGCGTAGGATAACGGAGAATACTCCAACTTTCATTATGACCACCTTGGCTGTTGAATCGTTGACTGATGGGCTGCGTGGTTGGTAGTATAGAAGCCCCGCGAGACCGATTATACCCCTCACCCTCCTCCAGCTCTCAACGAGAATCTCATGACGCAACCTCCACAGCCGAATCGCCGCACCATGCTGGCCGCTTCGATGGCCGCTGGCGCTGTCTGGACCTTTCCACAGTCAGCCGCACGCGCTGCCTTGGCAAACGACGAAATACGCTTGGGTTTCATTAGTTGCGGTGGTCGCGCCGGAGAACATCTGCAGGCTTTCTCCCAACTGGCGGGCTGTCGCGTCGCGGCACTGTGCGATCCAGATGCGAAACGGGTGGCTGAGAAGAAGAAACAACACGCGGAAGCCAAAACATTCGCCGACCTCCGCGAACTGCTGGATGACAAAGATATCGACGCGGTCGTGGTAGCCACCACAAATCATTGGCACTGCCTGGCTGCCATCTGGGCCATGCAAGCCGGCAAGGATGTCTATGTCGAAAAACCGTTGTCGCACTCGCAGTGGGAAGGTGAACAAACGGTTGCAGCCGCGCGGAAGTACAATCGCATC
>JBBQRC010000727.1:0-3214 GCA_038215215.1 Pirellulales bacterium | reverse complement strand
ACTTGATGTTCGTCGAGCCCCGCGTAGCGAAAGCTGGAGCCCTGAATGATGTGCCACTGCCCGACTTGGGGCGATTTGAACAGTGGCCAAGCGGTACCCAGCAAGACTACAACGACCAGCATGATGGCGGCGATGGTGCCGATCCCACCCACGGCGATGAGTTTCGAAGCAAGCGCGTCACCAAATTTTACCGACCACGGTGTTTGCTTGCGACGACGTGGAATAGCGCTGACTTCAATCGTCACAACGAATTCCTATGGGTTGAACGGCTCATGCGTCAGTATCGCTGCGATTCGTACGAGTTTGGAAAGGATCATCAAACATGACTTTCGGGCACCAGATTACCAAACCGCGCGACATGTCGGAGGGTTCTATTTAAGTCCCACCATGGCCAACGCTGCCGCAGCAGACTCAGCATCAAGTGGCAGATAGCCATCTTTGGCGACCTGCATCTGCCCTTGTTTGCTGAATACGTAGCGGACAAATTCGGCGCGGAGCGGTTCGAGCGGCTTGCGCGGATCGTAGTTTACACTCAGATAAAGAAGTCGTGCTAAAGGGTACTCGCCGTTGTACGCATTTTCCGCAGTGGGTTCGATCGTCTTGCCACCTTGTTCGATCGCAATCTTGAGTGCTTTTACGTTGGGCGTCGCCACCCCCATGCCGCTATAGCCAATCCCCGCGACATTGGTCCCCACGGCTTGCACCACTGCCGACGAGCCTGCGTTTTCAGTTACCCAATCGCCAAAGTCGCCGTCCTTAAGTACTTTTTCCTTGAAGTATCCATAGGTCCCAGACGCGGCATTCCGCCCGTAACAAAGGATCTTCTTGTTTGCCAGCTCCCCTTTTAGGCCCACTGCACCCCACGTTTTGGCTTGGTCTTTGATACCACCTTTGCGGGTACCGGAAAAAACCGCATCGATTTCGGGAAAAGAAAGACCTTCGATTGGATTGTTGCGGTTCACGTACACTGCCAGCATGTCGATACTGGTCGGCAACAGCACCGGATCGTAGCCAAATTTCTTATTGAATTCGGCCACCTCCGACTTCTTGGCCTCACGGCTCATGGGACCAAAATTCGCTGATCCATTGACCAGCGCTGGGATTGCGTTGGAGGATCCCTTAGCATCAATCGCTGCCGATACACTTGGATAGTACTTCTTAAACTCTTCTGTCCAAAGTTGAGCGAGATTGTTCATCGTGTCCGAACCTACCGTATTGAGCTTGCCCGACACACCGCTAGCCGCTTTGTAATCCGGAAGTTTTGGATCAATCGATTGACCCAAGCAAACGTGAGGCAAGAGGGAAAGCAATCCCAAACACAAAAGTCTTGCGGACCAGTGAGAGCTCATGGCCATGTCCTAGAGTAGGGTTAAAGTTGCTTACTAAGGTGTCAAGAATGGCATTAGAGTCGCATATTTGTCGGAAAACACCAACGAAGTTGTATTAAGGAACGGTGAAGATTTGCCCTCACTTCGTTACCCAGTCGGCGCAGCTCCAACACGATAGCTGTAAGCAGGCGGTTTCGCTAGCCAACGTCGCAGGTCACACGGGCCGTTAAGCTGGAGGGATTTAAGGGCATCTTCATTCGTGAGAATCCACGTTGGGGGATTCGGCCCCTAAGCCTCCCTCCCAAAATGAGTTACGGTTTTGATTTCCGCTCAACCTGTCCCTCTCCCCCGCTATTGCCCTTGCGCAGGGCGGAGCTCGGAAAAGAATGTGGTAACTTGTTTGGCGACGGCGCCTTAGATCGTTTCCAGGGGCTCCTTTTCCCGCATTTCCTGCTTGCTGGGATGGGTCAATTGTCTTAGACTAAAGCTCCCCATTCCACCCTCCGCCCCTCATACTACTCCCTCCAAAAGATCGTTCGATGCGAACGTCGTGGCTGTTTATTCGCTTGGCCATCTGCCTCGCGCTCGGAGTGACTGCCGGGTCACTGCGCACGATTGCCCAAACTCCAATAGGCAACACACCGCCACCTGCTGTGAATGCGCCGTTACAGGCCCAGTTAGCGCCGCGCGGGGTAGTGACCGAAACGCAATTGTTCAAACAATTTCGCAACCGCATCTACCCCCTGCTAACCGACTCTGAGAAGGGTTGCGTCGATTGCCACAACAGCGACGCCACTTCCCACATGGTGCTCAGCGGCAACCCGCGGGACGATTTCCATGCGTTGCTCGATCAGCAGTACTTGAAAATGAAGGGGGTGGATACGCTGCTCAGTCGTGTCTCCACCGAACATGCCGCCAAGCGGATGCCGAAGGACGGTCTAGCTTGGTCCGTGGAGGATAAAAATCGGCTCAAGCGTTTTGCCAGTACGTTGAAGCAATTAGAAGTTGACAGTGGCGCGGCGTTCGACGAGCAGTTTCCTCGCTCGCTGCTGAGTCCTTACCGGGGGGCAAGTTTGGCTGTCCCAGACAATCAGTTTTTGACCTACCGGCAATTGAAGGGAAAGGTTCGCGTCATATTCGGTGATGATTGGGTCCGCGACGGTCGAGATCTGTTTGCAGAGAATGTCGCTTTATTTGGTGGTGCCGATTTTAAGACCCGATTCAATGAATCTTCGCAGCCCACCGCATCGTTTTTGAGTGGCCTGGAGTTGCTCGCGCGGGACGTGGCGAATCACGCCTTCGAGAGTCGCACTGGTCCGTTCGCCGATTGGGCTCAGATTCCTCAGCAACCCCCTGGCGAGACAACTGCGCCTGAGGTTTACGTCACGGCCATTCAACACCTTTATCAACAACTGTTGTATCGCCGCGCAGCGCCTCAAGAAATAGAGCAAGCTTACTCCTTGATTCGCGGAGTTTACGATCTCAGCGAGGATATTCAGCGACGGGACGATCAACTGAGCTTCGAACTGACGGTTACCGATCCACAATCGGGCTTGAGTTCGCAGCAACGGGTGGAGATTCCCATCAATGCAGACGCTTATCCAGTACGGCAATTTCTTATTGACCAATCTCGCAGCGAAGCCGCCACGACTGTAGCCGATCCGTCGTCAGTCCCTGCCGAACCGATCGCGTCCTCGGACCCGCCGCCAACCAAGCCGGAAAGAGAAGCAACGAATTCGGCAAAGGCGGAGCGCCTGCCGGTGACTCAGTCATTCGTCTTGGGTAGCCCGCTGCAATTGTCAGCCGATGATGCCGAGCAACATCTCTTGCTGCACAACCTGGGAACGCTCCGCAATGTTTCTTTCGCAGGACTGGAAGTTCGAAAC
>JBBQRC010000726.1:0-3239 GCA_038215215.1 Pirellulales bacterium | reverse complement strand
CATTCACGGCACGGACCATCTGCTCATTCGCGATTGCGTCGGCTACCAATCGCGCGGCCACGGCTACTTCCTGGAAGACGCCACCGAGCAGTGGAATGTGCTCGACCGCAATTTGGCGGTGCAGGCGTTCGGGTCCGCAAGATTGCCGAAACAGGTGTTGCCCTACGATCCCAACGACGGCGCGGGCTTCTGGTGGGCCAACGGGCGGAACACGTTTACTCGCAATGTCGCGTGTGAGAACGACCGCTACGGTTATCACTTCCAGATCGCCAAGACGCCCGACTTCGATCCCGTCCTCTCGCTCTGCGATCCCGCGGGGAAAACTGCCCCGCACGATGTGCGTACCTTGCCGTTTCTGCGCTTTGAGGACAACGAATCGCATGGCGATGGGCTGTTCGGCTTCCGCTTCGGCGACGAAACACCAGGCGACGTGCGCGGCGACCGTGAGCATCCCTTCACGGTCCGCAACCTTCGCGTCTGGGAAGCTCACTATGGCATACGGCCCAACGTGCGTTTCTTCTTACTCGAAGGGCTGCGAGTCGAGAATACCGCGTATGGAATCTATCACCCCGACTACGATGCGCACGTTTATCGTAACGTCGAATTGCACAACATCAGTGCGGAACCAATCAATGGTGGTCATGATGAAGCAAGTCTTCCCTACGGCGACTTTACCTTCGACCGCCTTGCCTTGGTGGATTGCCACCTGGGTCGCGATCCGCTCGTTCAACTTACCGTTGTCGGGCCCAAAGCCAACATTGCCGGACACTTTCGGGGCCTCGCACTTCGCAATTGCCAATCCGACAGCGGCATCGTCGATTTCGGCGGCGGCCCGCGCACGAACAGAGTCGAGAATCCGGTCGGCTACTATTTTCATGACGCTTTCGCGCCCGACACGGTGACGCGTGTGGCGAGCGTGAAAATTCCCGCCGTCTCAAAAGATGCCGCTTATCGCAGCCTCGATGGCTGGACCGGTCCAGAGGCGCGGGCGGCTGCAGACAATGGCGTGCCGTTCCCGGAATTGCTCGCGCCTGTGGATGACCTGCCACCAGCGACCCTCATCACCAGCATTCAAGCGACAGGAACCAAGCGAGTGGTGCGGGGTGTCGCGCACGACAATGGCGAAATCCAAGGCGTCGTCGTCAACGGTCAGCCCGCCACGATCACCGCTCAGCACGCTGGCGTCGCCGACTGGACCATCGCCCTCGATGCTTCGGCCGATGGCCGATATACCGCTCGGTCCACCGACCGCGCGAGCAATGTTGAGCTCTTGCCGCACTCTCTCTTACGTCGCGGCACTCATTAAATGGTACTAGCCGGATCCTCAAGGATCTGCGCGCGGGTCGTGGAGTCTTCGCCAAACACGGCCTCGCGATGGAACAGTTTACTTTTGTAGTGGCACAAGTGAAGCAGGATGATCGTGACGAAGAATCGGCTTGGTCAGTTCACCGTTGCAGGCAGGGCAGGTGCATTTTTGAGCATCGGCTTCGTGGATAGAAAAGCTAGGTGAATCGATCCGAAGCTCAACGAAACTCTGGCACATTAACCGAACAATCAAGACGAAAGGCCGCCTAATGGCGGCCTTTGCGGTACATTTGCAATCGACACTTCGGGCAGACTACTGATTAGACGTTGGCGGTGGGTTGTCCCCAGTTTTTTCAACCTTCTCCGTGGTCGTTTTGGTCGCGCTGTCTGGAGTCGTCTCAAGCTTCTGATCGACTGTCGTGGTGGTTTCTCCGCCTGGGGTTGTGACGGTCGTCTCAGTTTTCTTTTCGTTGATCGATTTCGGTTCGCAACCGATTGTGGCGACGCCAACGATGCCGGCGACAACCAAGTGGAATAGGGACTTCATCGCAGATTTCCTAGGTAAACGAGTGGGTGCAGGGAGGGCGAAGGCCCGCCTTTTACAGTTACGACCCATTTGGGCAGCGAAATATTCCCAACCGATTCGGAATTTTCTCGAAGATTCTTTCAGAATGGGTAGGAATGCTCTTTCGTCGGTCCACTTGCTTAGGAATAGATCAAGAGGGAAGTCCTTGGCGATCTTTGTGCCGTATAGGAAGTTAGCGCGCGTTTTGGTCGATTAATGTACGCTGACTTAAGACTTACTTCAATAATCTTCGCATCGAAGATTTCAGGCTATGCAGATCGCTTTTTTCGCGACCGCAAACCGCGGATGGCAACGGGATCGAGCGAATCTGTTTGTGATGGTTGACGGGGTTGATTCGGTGCGAGCAAGTTCTTTTCCGAAAGGTAGTTCAAAACTATCTTCGTGAGAGTCTCTCGGTGACGTGAAGCATCTTGGTTCTCTTCCACCCAAGCACGTAGTTCAATTCGTTGGTTCTGTTGGCTGACGCAAACCAGCGTTGCTTGCGGTACTGGGCTTAACAGGAGATCTGGTTGACCGACTAATAGCTGTTGTAGCATTCGACACACATCGGCAGGCCGCTGGTCACGCGTCACTGCGACCTCGATCGTCATCGCCTTCAGTCGGCCAGCGCCCATCCAATTGACTACGTCCTGACTCACAAAATTCTTGTTTGGAATAATGACCTCGCGGCCTTCTTCGTCAGATAACACCGTCGTCCGCAGCTTCTGTGACGCAACACGACCCGTGACATTACCGACAGTGATCAAATCGCCTAGCATTACTGGCTTTTCAAACAAGACGACCAAACCGCCAAGCAGATTTCGCACGATGTCTTGCATGGCGAAACCCAGTCCAATGGTTAGGCCGACCGCAAGCCACTGAATCGTTTCCCAGCGAAGGCCGACCAATCTGGAGGCGATGAAGCAGCCGGCGCCAAACAATAAGCAGCGACCGAGCACCAACGACAGATGCTCCATGGCCTCGTCAAAATTGACTCGCTGGAGCACCAACGCATCAAAAATCCCGGGCAAGAGCTTAGCAAGTTGAAACGCTACAAATAACGTCGCAGCAGCGAGAACCAGACGCAACACCGTAATGGGAGTTGTCTCCACTTGGGTGCGGCTGACCTTCTGACCACTCGCGTCAAGAAATGATTGAGTGACAGTGTCTTGAACGGTCCACAACACTGGATTTCCCATTCGAACATTCGGAAAAATATCGATCCAGAGCCAACCTACACAAACGATTGCCCCAAGAACCAGCCCACATTGACTGAGAAATGCCATCTGATGTTTAAGCTCGAGCGAATGTTCGGCCAAGGCTCCTGAAAAGCGTGCAGGCTGCAACTCGTCATATTCGTCCAATGAGC
>JBBQRC010000725.1:0-3241 GCA_038215215.1 Pirellulales bacterium | reverse complement strand
GATGAAATGGGTCCCGCCGCCCAACCACTTCGAGCGAACGCGAGGATCTTAACGCAACCGTGGTGGCTGCCGCTAGAGGATGAGATTTCTACCCCAGGCGCACGGCCACTGGAGCTTGAACAAATCATCTGGCAGGCCATTGCCCACTCGCCCTACGTACGAGGTCTTCTGATTGAGCCGCAAATTCAAGAAGCCCGCACTAGCCAAACGTTGGGTGTGTTCGATCCGACTCCATTTATTAACTCCGTCTTTCACGATACATCGAATCCCGTCGGCAATACGCTGACAACCGGCGGGCCCAATCGACTCAATGAAGCGTTTACGGAAAATGGCGCTGGAGTCAAAGCAAAAACGCAGACCGGTGCGCTCACCGAGCTAACTCAAGAAGTAAATCTCAAGAATAGCAATTCGCTCTTCTTTATTCCTCAAAATCAGGCTGACTCTCGCATGGTTATGCGTTACACGCAGCCGTTGCTGCGTGGCGCTGGCCTCACCTACAACCGCTCATCATTTGTGATCGCCAGCATGGCGACGGTTGAAAATACCGAGTTAGTGACCAAAAAAATTCAGGAACACGTGTTCGTTGTCACTAGCAATTATTGGGAGCTCTACGTCGCCCATGCATATTACCGACAGTCAGAGCGAGGATTGAAGCGACTGGAGGAATTGCGCGAACAACTGGCTGGGCGCAGCGATTTGGACAGTCTCAGAAGCCAGTTATTGCGTGCCGATGCACAGATTTCCAAGCAGCGGGCGCAACTGGCCCGTGCTGATGCGCAGTTCACGACTGCAGCGGCGAAGTTGCGGGCTGCCGTGGCAGCCCCCGAATTCGATGACACAACGGCACTACTTCTCCCCGTCACTCGTCCGGCCGACTGGCCTTCCAACATCAGTTTTGGCTCTGAACTAGACCTAGCCATGAATTACCATCCAGATATTCGCGCCACCCATGCACGCATCAAAGCGGCCACTGTGAAACTCAAAGTGGCCGAAAATGAATTGCGACCTACACTTAACTTGGTGATGGAGGGTTATGTGCGTGGCCTGAATGGCAACTACAACGTTGGCAGCTCGCTGGGAGATCAGTTTTCGCAGGGAGCGCCCAGCTACTCGGTTGGAGCCGCTTACCAACGCCCGTATCGCAATCGCGCCGCCAAAGCGATTCTGCAAGAAAAACGCCTGGAGATGCAGAAAGCCTTATTTGATCTCGATAATACTCTGCTAACCGTTAGCGCCGAAGTTGAAGGGGCTGTCGCATCGGCCCAAGCTGCCTATGTTGAATTAGAATCAACCGTACGTTCGACGCTGGCAGTTAGCGAGGAACTACAATACCTCACCGGCCGTTGGCAGAACGCATTTCTGGAGACCTCCCAGAGTAGTACCGGCCTGTTGCTGGAACAGTTATTGAATGCAGAGATCCAGTTGATCGCCACGGAAAATGCCTGGGCCCGAGCTCAGGCCGACCACATGCTCGCGCTCGCACGGGTGCGTTTGGCCTCCGGCTCCTTGCTGCCGGTGCTGGACAGCGCCACAGACCAAGTCGTCAACCTCCCCATGAGCTTACCCGCGCGCTAAGGCGTCGACTCATAATAAGTGACCGCACTCGCTCCTTCGCCCCCGCCCTGCGCAGCAGGAAGAGCGGAGGTCAGGGTCGGGGAAATCAAAACGGTAACTTATTTAAGGACGACGTCTATGGCAATCTGACGTCGCACCGTGCTGGCTGGTCGAGATCGAAAGCACAATCCGTGCAATCGTTAAGGTCGAGGGAAACCATTCCAAATAAGGCCTGCTTTTGTCTCTGCTTGCTTGGCATCTCCTGTTTTGGATCTACCTTTTCCTAGTCGTATTGCGGAGGGGAGTTTCCATAGCAACATCTGGCCTTCGAATTCAGATGAAACTGTATGCAAAATAAGCTGTACACAGAAGCGACTGTATGCAGCACCCTCAGTGAGCTAGTCCACTAGCCCGCTGAACTTGACGAGTTACGAAGTACAAGATGCCCGCTGTGAAATCCATTCAAGAACTTGCTCTTTTCGGAGCGCTGACACTCACCTGCTCGGTGTTGTTAGGCGATCAATCCGCAAAGCTGGGAGATTCTCTGCCTGGACCGGATGGCGTGCTCGTACCGTGGCGAACGTGCGATGTGGCGTGCATTGAGACTGGACTGATCGATCGTATTTTGGTCAAGTCGGGCGAAGCTGTGACGGTCGGAAAGCCAGTGGCTCAACTGCAATGTGAGACGTTCAAGCGACAACTGCAGGTCTCGGAGGCACAAGCTGAGAACCAGGGACGGATCAAAACGGCAGCCGCCGAAGTCGAATTGAACGAGCGTAAAGTCGCTGCGTTTCGGGATGCCAGGAAAAAAGAATATACATCGCAGTTGGAACTCGAACGCGCCGTGGCCGATCTGGAGATTGCACGAGGTCGGTTGCAATCCGAAACCGAGGAAAAACGCATTCTGGAGTTGCGGCGGGAACATTTGCGACAAGAGTTGAACGAACGCACCGTGGTGGCACCGATTCAAGGCATTGTCACGGACATCCACAAAGAGCACGGCGAATTCGTAGGTCCTAATTCGCCGGAGATCCTGCGAATTGTCGACGTAACGAAACTAAGGGCAAGCTTCTTTTTATCGGAGGCAGAGGTTCGTTCACTTCCGGCCAGCCGTCAAACCAGCGTACAACTTGCCAGCGGCCAGATCGTCAAGTCGATCATCGAAAACATCGCCCCGATGGCGAATGCCGAAAGCGGCTTAATTGAGGTCAATGTGTTGGTAGACAATGCCAAGACGAACATCCTGAGCTCTCGCTGCACGTTGCTGATGGATACACCTGCTAACTAGGTCGAAATCGCGTCGTCATGCAAACTCAGCTAAATCAGTCATTTGCATCCGGTTTTAACGAACTGCCTGGAGCGGCAATTCAAAAACACTGTGATGCACCCGCCGTTGCTGGGCGGCAGCTAGCTAGCGATTCGAACCAACTGCTTTCAGTCGCGAAGTCCCCATTATTCATTGATTGGAATCTTCACCATCCAGACGGCTCGGATGCCTCACTTCAGGGACTGGTCAGAGAGTTTGGTGTGCGACTTGCTGCAGAGGTTACTTTAGGGAAAACGTTGCCAGGCGGGGGCGTCGCACAACTGATTTCCTCAAAGCTTGGTGGAGCACATGAGCAGCCGACTCTAGCCTTGGTCGCGGGAATTGTCGAAGCCAGCTTGGCGAAACAGTCGCTCCTGGTCG
>JBBQRC010000724.1:0-3243 GCA_038215215.1 Pirellulales bacterium | reverse complement strand
CGACCAGCGGGGCGGAATGCGAAGCGGCTCATGATAAACGCACTCGCAAGAAATGAAAAGCGACGCCGCTTATTGGGTTTTGATTTACCAGTTTGTGTTACAGACTCGCTATTTTAACCGCAACCCGTACATCGAGAATGGGGCAACGTGCGAACGGGAGTCGAAACGGCCGCAACGTGCGTTATGATAAGGGCATCCTCTCTCTCGCCCTAGGCCTCTCAAACAAGGCTCTGCTGATGTTATGCTCTCGGTCCATCACCGGCTCGTTGATCACACTTTCCGTCGTCACTTGTTTATCCATCGTCCCGTCCAGCCAAGCACAAACGACGGCCAACCGCCCACCGCGCCCCAATTTTTTGTGGATCACTTCTGAGGACAATGGTCCACAATTGGGCTGCTACGGTGATGCTTTTGCCACCACGCCCAATATCGATGGTCTGGCGGCAAAAGGGATGATCTACACCAATTGCTGGTCCAATGCACCCGTTTGTGCGCCCGCGCGAACCACCATCGTCTCGGGCGTTTTTCCTCCCAGCCTGTCCGCCCAGCACATGCGCAGCCAAGTCGCCTTGCCGCCCGGCTTGAAACTCTACCCCGAACTGTTCCGCGAGATGGGCTACTATTGCTCCAACAACTCCAAAGAAGACTACAACGTCGCCACCACCAAGAATCTTTGGAATGACTCGAGTGGGAAGGCTCATTGGCGAAATCGCAAAGCGGGTCAGCCGTTTTTTGCCGTTTTTAACTTTACGGTTTCTCACGAAAGTCAGATTCGCAAACGACCACATACTCCGGTACACGATGCTGCCAAAGTTGCCGTACCTCCCTATCATCCGGATGCTCCTGAAATCCGCCAAGACTGGGCTCAGTACTACGACAAAGTATCGGAAATGGATCTGCAAGTTGGTCAAGTGCTTGCGCAACTCAAAGAAGATCGATTGGAGGAAGAGACGATTATTTTCTACTACGGCGACCACGGCAGCGGCATGCCGAGAGGCAAGCGTTGGCTGTACCAAAGTGGTTTAAATGTGCCCATGATCGTCCACGTTCCGCAGCGCTACCGGATGTTGGCCGGAACGCAGTACTCGCCGGGCACCAAAAATGAACGTTTGATCAGTTTCGTGGATCTGGTGCCTACGGTGCTGAGTTTGACCGAGACCCTGCCGCTCAAAGAGCATCAGGGCAAGGCTTTTCTTGGTAAATTCGCGACGGAAAATCCGGAGTACATCTACGGTTTTCGCGATCGCATGGATGAACGCATTGACATGTCTCGCGCTATCCGTGACGACCGCTATGCCTACATTCGCAACTTCTATCCCCAACGGCCTCAGGGAACGTACCTCAACTACATGTTCCAAACGCCGACCACTCAGGTTTGGAAACGCTGGTTTGATGAAGGTCGGCTAAATGAGGCACAAGCTTTTTTCTGGAAGCCCAAACCTGCTGAGGAACTTTACGACCTGACCACCGATCCATTCCAATTACAAAACCTGGCTGGTGACGCCACGTATCAAGCCACGCTAGAGCGTCTGCGCGGTGCCTTAAAGTCCTGGATGCTGGACATTCGCGACTTGGGTTTGCTGCCTGAAGGTGAAGTCCTGGAACTGGCCGGCCAAGACGCGCCCTACACTTTCGGGCACGATCCGACACGCTTCCACGTCGAGAAACTGTTTGACGCGGCCGATCGGGCAACGCGTGTCGTGGCTGACGACCTGGCGGATGTATCGAAACTTCGCGCTGCCACTGACAATGGCGTTCGTTTTTGGGCCGCTTGTGGGCTTTTGGTGCGTGCTCAAGCCAACCTGCAACGGGAAGAAGCGGTCAAAATTGCGCGGAGTATGACCAGTGATCCATCTCCCTACGCCGCCTGCATGGCCAATGAAGTGGTCGCGCGCTGGGGAAGCGCCACGGACCGCCCGGTTGCAATCGACTCCTTATTCCGCCTAGCTAACGCGCGTGAGCATGGAGCGTTCGTGGCTATCATGGCATTAAACAGCTTGGACTGGTGCGCACCTCAAGCCGCGGAAGTGGGCGATGGCCTTAAGACACTGCCCGACAAAGTCATTGGCTTACCCAATCGCTATGACAGCTACCTACCGCGGCTCATCGAACGAGTCACTGAGATCTCGCACCAGTAATCAATTTTTCGGCGGCATGACTGCGTCGAGTTTAGCCTTCACTAACTGGCTCCAAACGGCGTAACCCTCACGGTTCTGATGTAGCCTATCCTCAACGAAATATTTGGGGATGGGCTGGCCTTGGTCGTCGAGGTATTTTGACTCGGTGGCGATGAAGTACAACGAGTCATCTAGCTCACAGATTTTCTCGAGCGCGGCGTTAGCCTGCTTGATCTGCGGCCACGCGTTGAAACGCGATGGAGTCGGAGTGATTGCAATCAAAAAAACCGGCGGCGTCGCGTGTGACTTGCGAATCTGATCTACCACGTATTGGAAGAGGCGGGCGACCTCTGCCGGTGTCTTGTCATCGGCTTTACCCACAATGTCATTGCCAACAAAGATCACGATCGCAGCGCAGCGATGCGGCTGAACAAGCCGTTCCGCGTAGACTGCCAGATCTGAAAACTTCGCGCCGCCATATCCGCGATTGATGGTTCTCCGCGGCGCCAGGTCAGCGTCCAGTTCCGTCCACCGGCGAATGCTGGAGCTGCCGATAAACAGAATGGCGTGCGGTGGATCCTTTTGCTGCTTATCGAGTTCTTCGAGCTTGACAATGTCGTCTTCCCATCGCTTGATCGCTTGCTCGCGATACTCAACGAGCGGATCAGGGACACTCCCCTGCGACTGCGCCGAGACCACGGAATGCCAGCAAGTGGCGCTGACCAATGCTACCACGAACATTAACTTTTTCGTCATGTTGAACTCATTCGAATTTGGTATTCACCGGATATTGAAGACTGCGACAAAAAAGCAGAAAAATTCGCGGCGTAGCTTGACGGGACTCTATGGTTACTCGTGAGCCAGAAGCATGCAGCCGGCGCTGTGGATGTGTCTCAGATAGTGTATCCAAAGTAAAATCCCGCTGGGTCAAGTACCCAGTTTTACATCACCGAAACAGAAAAGATTTAACCATGAAGTTCGCCATTTGCTTGTTTGCTCTTGCCTGCACGCTGATCCCAACCGTTGTAACTGCAGAAGATAAACCAACCACCGAACAGACGATTGTTGAAGTCGCCGTCGGCAATAAGGATTTCTCCACTCTCGTCGCTGCAGTTAAGGCAGCCGG
>JBBQRC010000723.1:0-3244 GCA_038215215.1 Pirellulales bacterium | reverse complement strand
TTAAGACGCGGGTAGGGCCAAGAGTTTGATTGGCATTCGAACGCCCATGATCTGTGGTCAATTGCCGCGTTTCCACACTGTAATCCTACCCCAGATCGATGGAAACCTCAGCGACTTCACATGTGTTACAATTTAAGGGTGCCGCTATTAGTATGAGTCCTCCCTTGCTCTCTCAGCGACAAGTTGTTCTTCGTGACGAGAGGCTCAGCCGATGAAAATATTACTCGTCGAGGATAGCTCGGTCGATCGAATGTTTGTTACCCACGCGTTGCGGAGCGTGGTTGATTTTAATCACGAGCTCGTAACCTGCGTGTCCTTAGCTGCCGCTAAGGAGAGTATGTTAGCGACCAACTTTGATGTAGTGTTGTTGGACCTCTGTTTGACCGATTCTGATGGGCTGGAAACCTGCCAGGCGGTCACGTCGACATTTCGCGGCATACCGGTGGTAGTCATGACGGGTACCGATGACCGGGCCATGGCGAAAAAGGCGATGCTGGGCGGCGCGCAAGATTATCTTGTCAAAGGTGAATTCCCTGGCACCGCGATTTCCAGAGTGCTGCAATATGCGGTCGATCGCTTCCAATTGACTCGCGAATTGGCGCAGCGGGATTTTCACTTTCAGCAAATTCTCAGCCATGTACCTGCCATCATTTGGACCACCAACCGCGAGCTCACCATCACCAGTATGCAGGGCGCTGGCCTAGCAGAGATTCAGCTTGTTCCCGGGCAGATCGTCGGTTCATCCGTGAGAGAATTCATGAGTGACGGCGACGCATCGGAAGAGTCCGTCATGGCCCATGAGGTGGCAGTTAGCGGCAATTCCATTTCACTGGAGCTGAAACATTTGGGCCGCATTTTCGAAGCAAAAATTGATCCACTGCATGAACCCGAGTTTGGCGTAGTGGGGACGATCGGTTTGGCACTGGACGTGACTGAGCGGAGGAACTTGGATCATGAGATCAATTTCGCCAGGTTGATCCAAGAAGGACTACTGCCCGCTGAACCACCACACATTGAGGGGTTCGACATTCATGGGGGATCCTTTTCCGCCAAGCAAACCTGCGGGGATTGGTTCGACTTTTTAAATTTGAGCGATAGTTCCGTGGCGTTGGTGGTGGGCGATGTCAGCGGGAAAGGATTTGGACCGGCGATTCTAAGTGCTACCATTGCCGCGTATCTCGAAGCGCTCGCAGAGAATCATTCCGACCTCCAGGAAATCCTCACCCTGTGCAACCGACTGATTTGCAAGCGTGGTCTGGACGGACAATTTGCGGTCCTGTCTGCCGGACGATTGCGAGCCGGTGAGATGTCTGTCACGTATGGTGGAGCCGGAGAGGAAATCCTAATCGTTGGGCAGGAGGGGCAGTTGCGGCATCAGGTGCCCGCCAGCGGTTTGCCGCTGGGAGTGATGGAGGACGCCGTCTACGATCCCTCATCCGTCGTCGATTTGCTCCCCGGTGATGTCCTGCTGTTCTTAACCGATGGCTTCCGCGAAGCCATGAATGAAGACGACAACCAATACGGAATTTCGCGCATCGTGGCCACCGTTGCCGAAAATCAAAGCGGTTCAGCGCGAGATATTTTTAACATGCTACTTCGTTCGTCGCGCCAATTCTCCGCCTGCGTCAATCAGCAAGATGACATGACCGGTATCGTGGTCAAAGTGCTGGAACGCTAATCGTTCGCAGCATCAAAGTTCGATGCGATCAGGCTGAGCCGCCGGCGCCCCGCACGCCGCTTGCGAGAAAATCATCTAGCCATTGACGCTTGGCGAGCTCGGATGACGGCCAGCGGATCCTGCGGTTCAACATCAGCACTCACATATTGCGCTAGATCGCGCAGGGCGATGACCTTGTACTGGTTGGTTGCCAAGTAATGCATGTAGGCTTCGAAATTCTGCTTGGCGGTGCTCACCCAATTATGCTTTTAATGAAGTCGCATTACCCGGCCAGGCAAAAGAAATCGGAGCTGGAATGTTGTGCTCCGCGCAGCGCTGCGAAATTGCATCCAGTTGCTCCGCCAATCGCGGCACATTGGCGTCGCTAATTCCCAAATGGTCGCGAGTGTGATTACCAATTTCAAATCCATCTCGGTGAAGCATCGCGATCTCGTCCCACGTCATGTAATCGCGTTTGTTATCCAGAAAAGCGAAGCCTTCAGTGATGAAAAAGGTAGCGCCAAAGCCGTATTGAAGTAACAAGGGTCGGACGATGGTGTAGTGAGTCTTGGCGGAGTCATCAAAAGTCAGCACCACTAGCTTATCGGGAACGGGTAGCAACTCGGACTGTGCCCTCAGTTGCCCTGAAGCAAGGGCGATGACAATGCATTGACAGCAGAATCCAAAAATGGACTAGCGGATGCTCATCGGATTTTCCTTCCGCGTTTAGGGTGCGCTACTGAGCGATTGGCGGATCAGGTCTGGTCGATTGGTAGTGATACCCATGGCTCCCAATTCTTGGAAATACACTGCGTCCTTGGGATCGTCGATCGTCCACACATGAAATTCGTTGAGTCCAGCGGCTTTAAGTTGCGCGATGTATTCAGGGGTGACCACGCTACGATTTCCTTGTGTGCCCAGCCCATCTGCACCACTCGTCTTGAGCATCTGTGTAACGGTTTCCAGGGTGGGTGACCATTGCCCGGTCAGTTTGTCTTGCTTGTATCCAGTCAGCCAATGCACTTTAATATTGGGCAATTCGCGTTTGCAGGCTGCCACAGTATCTGCGTTGAAAGAGATGATCAACAGCCGCTCCTCAGCGACCCCATAGTTTTCACGTTGAGCCTTTTCGAGTTCCGCCCGCAGGACAGGCACAATCTCCGGCCCAGTCTTGAGTTCGATGATGAATTTCTTGCCAGGCGGAATGCACTTAAGGACCTCGGAAAAGATCGGCAGGGGTTCACCTGCGTACTTTTCGGATTTCCACTTCCCGAATTCAAGCTCTCGAAGCTGTTCGAGCGAAGACTCAGCCACGACCCGCTTTTCGCCACTCGTGCGCTGCGTGTCTGCATCATGGATACAGACGATACGCTGATCCTGCGTAAGATAAAAATCCCCTTCAATTCCGTCGGCACCTTGTTGCCACGCCCGCTTGAAGGCAGCCAGTGTGTTCTCGGGGGCATCATAGGAGGCGCCTCGATGTGCGACAATCATTTGTGCGTTGGCGTAGTGTTGAAAGTAGTCTTGGTGAAAACAAATGAAAAGCACAACAAGTAAGCTTCTTGGCACAAGCATCAGCATCGACTC
>JBBQRC010000722.1:0-3246 GCA_038215215.1 Pirellulales bacterium | reverse complement strand
TCGATCAGCTATCGCATGCCACCTTTGCCTGACCCGAGCCAAGTGGGTACCGACGATGTCGGACGTCAGAAACTTTTATCTGAGCTGATGCAAGTTTTGGATTTGGTGAAGCGCATCGAAGAAGGCAGTCCGCCAGCAGTCATTCCCCCGGTGGGAGAAATCGATCCGCAGCGGCCTGTAACGGACAAATGGCAAGCGTATGGACCTGCCGTTTTTGCTACTTATGTGCAGAAAATGATGTCGTCAGACAGTGGCGTACCGAATCCTGCCATCCTTGGATTCACGGACGTGATCGACGCAGTGCGTGGTGGCAAGGCGCCCGAAATCAACAAAAGCGTAGCCAGTTACATGAAGATTTTGGAACAGCAGCCGGCCGCCGCCACCCGCATCAACAAGGCCGGTAGCGAAGTGTGGTTGAACAAGTTCAATCCTACCGGCCAGGCGATGTTCCTCTATTTGGGAGCTATCATCCTTGGATTTGCCACATTTGCGACGCGATCCGAGTCGCTCCGTCGCGTGACGTTTTGGTTGCTGGTTGCCACCTTCGTGATCCACTCCATAGCGATCATCTCTCGAATTTACATCTCAGGCCGACCGCCGGTTATCAACCTGTATTCGTCGGCCGTGTTCATCGGCTGGGCGACAGCCATCCTGGGACTTGTGCTGGAAATGATCTTTCCGATTGGGGTCTGCAACCTAGCCGTGGCGCTGATGGCTGTGATTACATTGAGCGTAGCGCGGAGCCTAGATAACAACGATACGCTGCACGTTTTGCAAGCTGTGCTGGATACTCAGTTCTGGCTGTCAACGCACGTGGTGACGGTCACTTACGGCTATGCCGCCACCTACCTCGCCGGAATTCTGGGGATCATCGCGCTCATTCATCGCATGGCTACGGGTGTCGTTAAGGAAAGTGAAAAACGCTTCCAAGATATCCTTTACCGTATCATGTACGGTGTCGTTTGCTTCGGCTTGTTCCTCAGCTTTATCGGCACAGTGCTCGGTGGACTCTGGGCGGACGATAGCTGGGGACGCTTTTGGGGCTGGGATCCCAAAGAAAATGGTGCACTGATGATCGTGCTTTGGAACGCGATTGTGCTCCACGCGCGGTGGGATAAACAAGTAGGTGCACGTGGTTTTGCACTGCTGGCGGTGGTGGGAAACATCGTCACCACTTGGTCGTGGTTTGGCGTCAATCAACTCGGAGTGGGACTGCACAGCTACGGAAACAATAGCAGCGTGCTGTGGGTACTGGGGGGGACTGTTGTCGCGCATCTGCTTTTCATCGGCTTCAGCTTTGTGATTACAAGTCTGTTTCCTGCGACTCCCAAGAGTGCTTAGCGATTAAATTGTTTCGAGACCATCGCTGTTGGCCAAATGGCATTCGCTTTGTTTTTCTGTGAACCTCAGGCGTGGGCTGGCATGAAGAAAATGTGATTGATCTGCAGAGCATATCACCCGTGAAAGTCACTCCCTTCGCCCATGTACTCGGGGGCGAGGGGTTGGGGGCGAGGGGAGAAATCAGCAGCTAATTCGGCCCCTCACCATGGGCCTTCTTCCAGCTTAGGGCCATTGTGCAATGAGCCGGGGGGCTGGTCGATATCCGGTTGCGGTCGCTATTTAGAATTCACTGTACTGGCCGTTGTGGATCGTCCAGCCACGATCGACATGGCTTCGCGCATGGCGCCGCGATCGATCTCGTGCACATTGACAGGCTGGCCAACTTGGTTGATTAGCGTAATGGTGAGCTCTCCACCCAGATGCTGTCGGAATTCTTCGAGGCCGTCAAAAATGACCTCTTCGTTGAGTGCCGAATCCCAAATAGGTAAATGCAATCCCTGCATGATCGCCAGCGTTTTGTCAGCGACGGCACGGGATAAACCAAGCTGCAAATGCGAGTAGACGGTATCGACCGCCACTCCGATCGCGACCGCCTCACCATGCCGCAAGCGGTAATTGGTGATCGCTTCCAGTTTGTGGGCAGACCAGTGACCGAAGTCCAATGGTCGCGCTTGCTGCAGTTCAAATGGGTCTCCTCCGTGTGTGATATGCCAAAGGTGTAACAGCACCGACTCGCGCAGTGCCCGCGACGACTGCGGCTGCGACCGCACAGCAATCGCATCCGCGGAATCCACCAAGAAATCAAAAAATGAGCGACTCTTTAATAGAGAAACTTTGACAGCTTCGGAAAATCCACAGCGAAAGTCGCGATCACTTAAGCCATCCAGCAAACGCTCATCGTTGACAACGGCCCACGGAGATGCGAACGTCCCCTTCCAATTCTTCTTGTTGAACCAGTTGACCGCATTCTTCACGCCGACACCCGAGTCAGCTTGGGCCAGTGTGGTTGTGGGGACGCGGATCAAGCGAATGCCTCGATGGGCGATCGAAGCCGCATAGCCCACGGTATCCAGGATGGCGCCGCCACCGATGACGAGCACGTAGCTGCGTCGATCTAAATTGTCGCGATGAAACGAGTCAAGCAAATGATGCACAACGGCCGGATCGTTTTTGACGGCTTCACCGCCGGGTAAAACTTCGAGCGGGGCCACCAATTCGACTTCACGCGACACGCTGGACAGGCAACCCGTGATCTTGGAGATTAAGTTAGCGTCCCAGCGGCAGAGACCTTCATCGATCCAAATTTGAACGCGGGCAGGCTGGCAGCCACTACGTTCAAACAACTCTGCCAGCGTCGGAAAATCGTCACCAAAACAGTCGGCCGTAAACCGCAGTTGGTGCCGCATGGGCACGGCAAAATCGATGTCATACCGCGTCTGCTCAGCAGACTCGCCAAACGGATCATTCATGGACTTTTGGGGTGTATTCAAAATTTGTGGGGGTTTAAAGGTGGGACCGACGGGCACGGTGGCGTCTCCGCCGCCTTCGCGGATGGTTGGTAAATCGGTTTGATTTTCGTTAACCGGTGTTGCGTACTGTTCCGCGAAAGTACCGACGGTGATCGCTACTTTCGCGGAGTAAAACACGACACAAAAAATTCATAGCCTAGGTGCGAAAAAGGCACTTATCAACTCGCCGCCCAGCCGCCCAAGGGAACTACCAGAGCGGGTGGTCCCAGAGAGTTCACTGAAGAGTTCACTGAGCGTTAACACAGGCAATTGTCGCCATCGCCGCGATTATGTAAATTGACTCGCCCGCAGTGCGTTTCACAACCTTTATCTTAACTACGGTTTCGATCCGTTCGTACCCTGTAGCAGCTCGTTTCCAGTACATCCGGGCAAATAC
>JBBQRC010000721.1:0-3248 GCA_038215215.1 Pirellulales bacterium | reverse complement strand
AGCACTTTATCGGGACGCAAGCGACCATGAATCCAGCCCATTTGATGAGCGTACTGGAGTGCTTCGGCCATTTGCTGTCCGTAGTCCGAGGCGGTCTCCCAGACAATTCGACTGCGACGTTCCAAGAGCTTGTCCAGTGATTCGCCGTCGACCAATTCGTAAGCCAGATAGGCGTTACGCGTATCGAAGCCGCCACCGTAACAGCGAGCAATACCCGGGTGACGTAACTGTTTGAGTTGTTCGAGTTGGCTGGCGAAGGCAGCTCGACTTTCCGGGGTCAAGCCGAGTGGGACTGAGAAAACTCGGAGCGCGGCCAACTTCCGTTGTTCGAGATGGATGGCACGAAAAACCTGACCGGTGCTGGAACGCGGCGACAGCGGAGCTTCTAATGCAAAAGGTCCGATGCGAGATTTGGCCATGGCGTCGATCTGCTTACAAGAGGCTGCAATTCGTGGGCGACAAACTTATCGCTGTCAGCCGTCAGCGAGTTTTAAACAGCCTCTAGTGTAACAGCTCAGCGCAAACTCCTGAACTTCAGGCGCCACGACATCAGGGCCACTTAGGAGCTGCGCGGAAATAAGTTACCTCTTTTATGTCCCCTCACCCTGCCCTCTCCCCCGCTATTCCTGCTGCGCAGGGCAGGGGCGAGGGAACGAATGCAGTAACTTATTTCCGCGCAGCTCCTTAGTTGTTTAGATTTCCTTGGCTTGATTAATGACTCGACGTCATTTGGAGCCCGATAATTCCGCTGACGATCAACAGAAGGCAAAAGATACGGACGGCATCGCGGGATTCTCCGAGCAGCGCCATACCCAAAATCACTGTCCCCACCGCGCCGATACCGGTCCAAACGGCATAACCAGTGCCGACCGGAATAGTTTTAAGAGCGTGTGCCAAGAGTAAAAGACTGACTGCCATGGTGGCAAGCGTGGCCACACTGGCCCAGAAGTTGGTGAAACCGTTGGTATATTTCAAGCCAATGGCCCAACCAACTTCAAGGAAGCCGGCGACAATCAAAACGACCCAAGCCATAACATTGCTCCGAAGGATTGGGTCGTCCCAGGCGTTTGCTGACGGCGTGCGGTCGTCCGCACATGCTCAAAAATGTTACTTTAGATCGAATTTTTTCGCAACTTGTCTGCACCGCGAATTGACGCACGATCCCTCTCGCATTCACAATGAAACCGGAGGCAAACTATGAAATCATTTCGCACTGTCGTGATGATTAATGCTGCACCAGTTCGGATTTGGCAGATTCTCGGCGATTTGTCAGACTGGCCGAGTTGGAATGTAGGCCCAGAACGCGCGGGAAGTTTGCGTTGGGCCGCGCGGCAGGGACCCCACATTTCCAATATTGCATCTCACTGCTAGGTTAAATCAAAGTCCACTGGCGATAGGAGGCCACGTCACAGGGGACAGCGGCAGACTTCATAAAACTCAAAGATTGGACGGACGATGTCAGCAAATCCTCGTTTTATCATGATTGGCGGGTTTCTCGGTGCTGGGAAAACGACCACCGTAGCTCGACTAGCACAATGCTATTTGGCGCAAGGTCAACGAGTGATCATCGTTACGAATGATCAAGCGGCGGATTTGGTGGATACCAACTCGCTCCGGTCACAGGGCTTTGATGTTGGTGAGGTAGCGGGGAGCTGTTTTTGCTGCAACTTCAATGAACTGACCGACACCGTTGAGCGTCTTGGGGCGTCAGCGCGGCCAGATGTGATTCTGGCCGAACCTGTCGGGAGTTGTACGGACTTGGTGGCAACTGTCATCCGCCCGCTCCAGCAGATTTACTCGCAGCCCTTGGACATCGCCCCCTACGGAGTGATCGTCAAGCCGAGTCACGGGGCGAAGATCCTGAGGCAGCCGTCCAAGGGAGGCTTTTCTCCTCAAGCCGAATATATTTTTCGCAAGCAAATAGAGGAAGCGGACTTCGT
Organism: Pirellulales bacterium; assembly: GCA_038215215.1. GTDB lineage: Bacteria > Planctomycetota > Planctomycetia > Pirellulales > Pirellulaceae > Aureliella. The sequence goes on along the minus strand of JBBQRC010000721.1, from coordinate 1,308 downwards.
CATTGTGAACCGCATTGATGAGTTGGCCGCTAGCAGCGTTGAGGAGCTTTCGCAGTTGATTGCTGCTCAATTTCCGGGCCGTCCGATCCTGCGGATGTCCGCCAAGACCGGTGAAGGCTTTGACGCATTCTGCGATTTTCTTGACCAACGCGGCCAGTTTGGTCAGCGATCCATGGAGGTCGACTACGATGTCTACGCAGCAGGCGAAGCGGAATTGGGCTGGCTGAATAGTCAATTGACACTTAGCTCCGCCACTCCCTTTGAGTTGGATGCTTTTCTGCTCAACGTGCTGCGCGCCCTCCGCGATAGGCTAGCGGCGATTGCTGCGGAAACGGCGCATTTAAAAGTTATTGGTCTGTGGGAGGGCTACTACGGCGTTGCCAACTTGGTCAGTAGTTGTACTGAACCGACGCTGTCGCTCCCCTCCGCCTGCCAGTCGTCATTCGCTAATATCGTCATCAACGCGCGGGTAGCGGTTGATCCCGAGGCACTGACGACCATTGTGCGGAGCGTCATCCATGAACAAGCCGAGCGGATTCAAGCACAAGCGAACATTGAGACGTTGCAGAGCTTCCGGCCCGGTCGTCCCGTCCCCACACATCGGATCGACGCCTAAGTTGGTAGGGGACGTGCGACTTAAAAACGAAGGCCTCGAATTGCAATGGGTTAGAGGGCCGTGGCGGAGGGTTACGTTAAGACTGGTTCATCGCAGGAGCTTGATCGCAGGTCACGAATTCGTCGGCACTGAGCAAGACTAAGTGCGTGGAAATGTGCTCCAGTGGAAGATGGAACAATTGGGACACAACCCGCGCGTAGATCTCCAATTGAGGGCGATGATGTTCAATTCGGTCCTGAACCCACAGTAGGTTCAGGTTCGCATCGTAGGCGTCGGTTTTGAAATCGATAATTTCGGCTGCGTACGGCTTGCCCGCTTTCATCAACACGATCAGTCGATCGATCGTGCCAGAAATCAAGCGATCACCCATCACCAGGGTAATCACCCGTTCATTATCAATTTCCACCTGGTCAGGGATAGCACCCAACAAGGGACGCGCATAACGCGCTCGTGACAGGGCGGCACGGACACTGCGGAGTTGCAGCATTTCTTCAAATGCAGCGATGGCATGTTCGATCTTGACATGCCGCAACTCCTCGGGGGTGACTGCAGCCAGTGCGACTTTTCGCAACAGTCGCTTGTCGATTGTGTAATCCTCAAACCACTTCACCTGTTCAAAGAAGGCATGAATCAACGTTCCAAAAGTTGCCCCGATCGAATGGCTGTAAGAAAACGCATTGGCCACCGGCACA